>DOTA01000463.1 GCA_003513015.1 Chloroflexota bacterium | reverse complement strand
CCGTGAAAGCGGCCGGTGGTGCCGTGGGTGAGGTCGCGGCACCACCGGCCGCTTTCACGGCTTGCTACACTCCGGCGGACGTTACGCCGTCAAAGACCCCGCAGCCGCCCGCGAATGCATCGAAGAAAATCGCATTTTGTGGAAGATTATGCCGCATTGTCTCGAAGATACCGGCGGATATTTTGTCCAAACCCCCGGGGATGATCCGACCTACGCGGCCCGGTTCGTAGCTGGTTGCCAAGCAGCAGGGATTCCCGTCGAGGAAGTGCCCATCCGACAAATGCTGGCCCGCGAGCCGCACCTGAACCCTGAAATCTCCCGCTGCCTCTGGGTCCCTGATGGCGCTGCCGATGGCTTCGCCGCCGCGCACGCCAACCTCGCCTCCGCCCGCGCCTACGATGCGCAAGCCCTCCTCTATCACGAAGTCATTCACTTACTGACCGCGGACCACGGAGCGCAGACCGCCGTTGTAGGCGCTCTTTGCCACGATCTCATCCGTGACGAACTCATTGAAATCCACGCTGATCTCATCATCAACGCCGCGGGGGCCTGGGTCGGCAAAATTGGGGCCACCGCCGGGGTTGAAATCGCCATCCGCCCCGGCAAAGGCACCATGATCGCCGTCAGCCACCGCATTGTCAACACTGTGATCAATCGCCTCAAAATGCCCGGCGATGGAGATATCCTCGTGCCCGCTCACACCGTCGCCGTGATGGGTACCACTGACCAGCAAGTTCCCGACCCAGAAAAATTTGCCATCGAACCCTGGGAAGTGGAGTTAATGCTCACCGAAGGCGAAAAAATCATCCCCGGATTTAGCCAGTTGCGCATGTTACGCGCCTGGGCCGGGGTACGCCCACTCTACCAGGAAACCAAAACCGACCAATCCCGCGATATCACCCGTTCCTTTGTGTTACTCGACCACGAAGCGCGCGACGGCGTCTCCGGCCTGCTGACCATCACCAGCGGCAAATGGACCACCTACCGCAAAATGGCCGAAGTCACCGTGGATAAAGTTTGCGAGAAATTGGGAACCGCGCGGGAATGCCGCACGCACCTCGAAGAATTACCCGCAGCCGACAGCAGACCACCGACCGCAGACCGCCACCCATCCACCACCAACCATCAACCACCAACTACAGTCCACCGTCCACCGTCCGCCATCCGCGGTCACCATTTAAGTGAGCGTTTAGCCCATATCGAATCCACCCAATCCTACGGACAATTAATCTGCGAATGCGAGCTTGCCACCCGCGCCGACATCGAGCGCGCCATCACCGAGGGGGAAGCCCAAACCCTCGACGACATCCGCCGCGATGTGCGTCTGGGCATGGGGCCTTGCCAGGGTGGTTTTTGCACTCTGCGGGCCGCGGGAATTTTACATTCAGCGGTCAGCCGTCCACCATCTGCCGTCAGCGAAACCAATACTAGCCTGAGAGATTTTCTTCAGGAGCGCTGGAAAGGCGTGCTCCCCGTGCTATGGGGGCAGCAACTCCGCCAAGAGCAGCTCAACGAACTGATCTACCTCAATGTGCTCAATGTGGATCATCTGCCGGGTGAAGCGGCCTCGCGCCTGGGATCAGAAAACTACCTGGGACCTGACGGCCGACCACAGACGGCAGACCGCAGTCAGCGGTCAGCGGTCAGCGGTCAACCATCCGCGCTGCCCACTCTCCACTCCCCACTCTCCACTGTCATCCTCGGTGCTGGCTTTGCGGGCCTCACTGCCGCCTGGCAACTCGCGGAACGCGGCCAAAAGGTCAAAGTGCTTGCCAAAGGCTGGGGCGCAACCCATTGGGCCTCCGGCTGCGTGGATGTGCTCGGCTACTACCCCATCGGCAGCCGCCAGCCCATCGAATCCCCGGTTTCGGCCATTGCCCGCCTCACACTGGAGCAGCCCGACCATCCCTACGCTCGTCTCAGCCTCCAGCAAATCGACGCCACCCTGAAAGCCTTCCAACAACTCTGTGCCGATGCTGATTATCCCCTGCACGGCTCCCTCGAACACAATTGGCTGCTTCCCACTGCCGCCGGAGCCATGCGCCCTACCTGTCTGGCCTCTGAAACCTACCTCGCCGGCGATCTGCGCGACCCGGCCCCTATGCTGCTGGTCGGTTTCGAGGGCTATCCCGATTTTTACCCGCATTTCGTCGCGGCCAATTTACGAGAACAAAGCATCCCCGCGCAGGCTGTGATGCTGACACTCCCCAGCCTGCAAACGTGCAAGCGCGTAGATACGCTGGTGCTGGCGCGACTTTTTGATGAGCCTGATTTTGTGGAAGAAGTGGCCCAGGCGCTGATCCCGCATTTGGGGAACGCGGCCCGCGTGGGATTCCCCGCACTTTTGGGGACGCGGGATGCTCTCCGGGTTGTGAGGGGTCTCGAATCCCTTTTGGGACGCCGCGTCTTTGAAATTCCCGGCCTGCCCCCCTCGGTTCCGGGGTTGCGGCTCCATCAAATTTTAACGGCAGCGATCCAAAAAGCGGGGGGGGAAGTTTATCCAGGGATGGAAGCGATTCGCATGACCGCCGACCACCGACCACCGACCACCGAAAATCGCGGTCTGCCGTCCGCCGTCCGCGGTCGAGTTGAAGCCATCTTCACCGAATCCGCGGCCCGCCCCCTGCCCCACCGCGCCGAGAATTTCATCCTCGCCACCGGTGGCATCTTGGGTGGCGGGATTGTGACCACCCCGGAGGGAATAGCCCGCGACCCNNGGGCTGCGCGTGGACGAAAGTTTCCGCACGGAATTTGAGAATTTGTATGCCATTGGCGGCGCGCTGGCGGGTGATTTCGTGCGGGAGCGCTCGCTAGAGGGGCTGGCGCTGGCCAGCGGGTTTGCGGTGGCGGAGGTGCTGGCGTGAAACCGGTGGAACTGACCCTCGATCAGTGCATCAAGTGCAATATTTGTGTGACCGCCTGCCCGGTGGCCGCGGTGACGGATTTATTCCCCGGCCCGAAGTACGAGGCCCCCCAGGGAGGCCGCTTCCGCATAGCCGGGCTGCCCACACCCGATCACTCGGTGGATTACTGCTCCGGTTGCCGGGCTTGCAATCTGGCCTGCCCCACCGGTGTAAAAATCGCGGAGATGAACGCCCGCGTGCGCCACACCCTGGTGGAACAGGGCCAAGTTTCGCCGCGGCTGCGGCTGCGCAATAATTTGATCGCCCGTACCGAACTGCTCGGCAATTTGGGGCAACCCGTAGCCCCGCTGACCAATTTTGCGCTTAAAAATCCGCTGGCGCGCAAGGCCGCCGAGGTTACTTTGGGGATCGCGGCGGAGGCTTATTTACCCCCGTTTACGAATGAAAGATTCTCGAAATGGTTTAAAAGAGAACGCGGACAAGCGCAGAAAAATAAAGAAAATATCCGCGTAGATCAGCATTTATCCGCGTCCAATAAAAAACACGTTGCCTTCTTCCACGGCTGCGCGACCGAGTATTACGAGCCGCGCGTGGGGCGCGCCGCGGTTTACGTGTTGGAGGCGCTGGGCTTTGAGGTGGTGATCCCTCGGCAAAATTGCTGTGGCTTGCCGCTGCTCTCGAATGGGGAGTTTCGCGCGGCCCGAAAACTCCACCAACAAAATGTAGATTCGCTCGTGGAATTCGCCCGGCAGGGCATCCCCATTGTGGGAACCTCTACCAGTTGCACACTTACGCTCAAAGAAGAAGCCCCCGAACTACTCGACATGCAAGATGAAGATACCCAGTTGGTGGCTGAAAACACTTATGATTTCAACGAGTTTTTGCTGCTGCAAGCCTCGTTTTTCGATTTGCAATTTTCCAGCATCCCGCTGACCCTGCCCTACCACCAACCCTGCCAATACAAGGGGCATCGCATCGGCAACCCCGCAGCGGAGGTGCTGGCACAAATCCCGGGGTTGAGCATCGTGCAAAGCAATGCGACTTGCTGCGGCATCGCCGGGACTTACGGTTACAAAAAAGAGAAATATGAAATCGCTCAGAATGTAGGTTCGCTGTTGTTTGAATTTGTAAAAAGTATGGGAGCGCCGCTGGCCGTCTGCGATAGCGAAACCTGCCGCTGGCAAATCACCCACGGCACTGGGATTCCGGCGATTCATCCGGTAGAATTGGTGGCAGCATCTCTGGGTTTTGAGCCGGAGGGCGCGCTCGCAGAAGTATTAACATCTTTACCACGAAGGCAGTAAGCCACAAAAGAACAAAATTATAGAACAGCAACCTCAAATATTGAACCGGAGATAAATAGAGATAAACCGGAATAAAACCGTTCATCCCGTTTATCTCTAGTAAATCATTTCTACATTCGCTTCATAAGAATAATTCGTGTCTTTGAGTCTTTGTGGTGACAAAATTGGAGCAAATATGGCAAACCTCGAACTAAAAACAGAATTTGGCAGCCAGCAAACGGAAATAGAAGCCGCACTGGCAAAAATGGAAGCCGACAAAATTGTGGCGCGCATTTGGGAACACGATCACACCGTTTGGAAACCGGAACCGACAGAGATCACCAACCGCCTGGGCTGGCTAGATATCGCGGAGCGGCTGAAACCTGAAGTTCCACGGCTGGAAGCGTTGCGCAATAACCTGTTGCAACAAGGCTACACCCAGGCGCTCTTGCTCGGCATGGGCGGCTCCAGCCTGGCCCCGGAAGTGTTCGCCAAAACCTTTGGTGGGGATCACCACGGGTTGGAACTCTCCGTGCTGGACAGCACCGATCCCGGTGCGGTGCAATCTGCCACCCAACACTGCGAACCGGGCAAAACTGTTTACATCGTCTCCACCAAATCGGGCGGCACGGTTGAAACCCTCTCGTTTTTCAAATATTTCTACAATCAGGTGCTGGCTGCCGTTGGCCTAGAAACCGTCGGGGAACATTTCATCGCCATCACCGACCCCGGCAGCAAGCTGGAGGCCCTGGCCCAGCAATATAAATTCCGTGAAACCTTCATCAACGACCCCAACATCGGCGGGCGTTTTTCCGTGATGTCCTTCTTCGGACTGGTTCCGGCCGCGCTGGTAGGCGTGGATGTGGGCAAACTGATCGAGCGCACCGAAGGAATGGCTCGCGCTTGCAGAACGAACGTCAAAATTAGTCAAAACCCCGGCGCGCTGACCGGCCTGCTGATCGGCCTAGAGTCTCAAAGGGGCCGCGATAAACTCACCTTCGTGAGTCCCCCCGAAATCGCCAGTTTCGGCGATTGGGTGGAACAACTCATCGCCGAAAGCACCGGCAAAGAAGGTAAAGGCATCCTGCCGGTGGTGGGCGAGGCACTCGGTAGCCCCGAGGTTTACGGCGGCGACCGCATTTTTGTCCACTTGCGGCTGGGCAAAGATGCGAGGCAAAGCGCGGTGCTCAAAGCGCTGGAAGCGGCCGGACATCCCGTGATGGTCTTAGAGTTGCCGGATCGCTACGATTTGGGGGCGCAATACTTCCTGTGGGAGTTCGCTACCGCGGTGGCCGGGCACGTGCTGGAGATCANNGGCGCTGACCGGATTTTTGGGTGATCCCGCGCCCAATGCATATCTCAGCTTACAGGCTTACGTGATCCCTACCCCTGAGGCCGCGGCAACTTTAACGGCAATCCGCTTGAAGCTGCGCGATACCTATAAGGTGGCAACCACCCTCGGTTTCGGGCCGCGCTTCCTGCACTCCACGGGGCAACTCCACAAAGGGGATGGCGGCAACGGCCTATTCGTGCAGATCATCTCCGGGGCCGAGGCTGATCTGCCCATCCCCGATGAAGCCGGTCACGATGCCTCCGCCATGAGTTTCCAGACCCTAAAAGAATCCCAGGCTCTGGGTGATGCCGCAGCCTTAGAAGCCGCCGGTCGGCGGGTGCTGCGCCTGAAAATTGAGTCGACTTCTGATCTTGCAAAGTTGGGTGCATGATGGCGATTATCAAAACCCTATCCGATTCCCAAACACTAGCTCGGGCGGCTGCGTTGCATTTTACAGAGTGCGCCCAAGAGAGGATTGCCGCACAGGGCTATTTTGCCGTGGCGCTGGCAGGCGGTTCGACGCCGCGGGCCACGTATGAAATTTTGGCAACCGTGGAATTTGCCTCAAAAATTCAATGGGAGAAGGTGTTCGTTTTTTGGGGTGATGAACGCTGCGTAGCACCCACACATGAAGATAGCAATTACCGCATGGCTTTCGAGGTGTTACTGCGACATTCGCCGATACCGGTTAAGCAGATTTTCCGTATGGAGGGCGAGTTGGAACCCAAAGAAGCCGCGCAAGCCTACGAAGACCGGCTGCGAGGCTTTTTTGGCGCGAAAGCACCGCGTTTTGATTTGATTTTGCTGGGCTTGGGTGATGATGGGCACACTGCCTCCCTATTTCCCGGCAGTAAGGCCCTGGATGAGCGGAAGCATTGGGTCGTGGCTAATTACGTGCGGCGGCTTTCAACCTGGCGATTGACGTTGACCACGCCGCTGATTAATCAGCGGCGT
>DOTA01000058.1 GCA_003513015.1 Chloroflexota bacterium | reverse complement strand
TCCGGCTCGCGGATGGCCGTCAGGTTGTGGATTTCATTCCATTCGGCCAGTTCGTGGCCGTAAAGCTGCAAGGCGCTGATTTGGCGGGTGCTCAACTGCGTGCCGGTAAGCATGAAAAATTCTTGGGCGAGTTGTTCCATAGGATTTGATTATACCTGGGGAGACAGAAATTATTGGAATCAAGCTGGGGTTGTGATGATTTTTTGAGAAACGGAAACATTCCCAATTTCCGGCGGTAAGCTCTTTCCCGGGTTCAGGGGTGTTCTCGTTAAATCAAGAACCGGCTCAGAAAATGAGCCGGTTCCGTCAAATTTATTCGTTTTCAACGGGTAAAACTTTTTCGGCTTGCTGGGCAGCCTTGCGGCGTTTGCGCGCTCGCATTGTGTAGCGTCCCACAAAATAGAGCGGCAGGCCGATGAGCAACCCGACCGGTAGGATGCATAGCACAAACCAGATGCCCGCGCCTGCCAGGAATTGCAAGGCGGAGATCAGGGCTTCGATGGCGTCTTTGGCGATGCCCGAAGGTTGCCAGCCACCCACCTGGAGGGGCTGATCGGCTTCATCGGCGGTGATGGTGACATCAATTTTGGAGAGGGCCGCGGCTTGTTCGTAATATTGGATGCGCCCTTTGATGACTTCAATTTGCTCGCGCTTGTAAACCAGTTCATTGTAGATCGCCAGCACATCTTCGGTTTTGGTAGCGCCTTCCATGATTTGCATCAATTGGGCTTCGGCGGCTTCCAGGTTACGCAATTGCGATTGCAGATCGGTGTATTCTTGGGTGACATCTTGCCCGGAGGTGTTTTCGTTTTCAACTTCGACCGCCCCAGCTTTGATCTGTTCCAGGGCTTCATCCAAACGTTCCACGGGGACGCGCACGGTGATGCTGGCCTGGGGTACTTTAGCGCCGCTGTTGAGGGTGCGCTGATACAAATTGGAACTGACCACGAACCCGCCCATGCTATCGGCCATTTGCCCTATTTCATCCAGGTTTTGGGTGGGGTTCGTGGCGATGATAGCCAACTCGGCGTTTTTGATAACCAGACGCTCTACGGGGACGGCCTCCACATTGATGCCAGCGGTGTTGGTATTTTCACTGGTGACGTATTCGGGAGCCGCGCTTCCGGCTTCGGATTCGGCGAAGGACATATCCTCCGCAGGCATGGCTTCGGGTGCGTTCATTTGCGATCCGCCGCAAGCCGTGATGAGCAGCGCTAAAACGATCAGGGCAAATAGGGATTTTTTGAGCATGGGGTTTCTCCTCTTGGTAAATCAGGGGTCAGAGAATTGAAAAACTGCTTTTTATAAAACGTGATCCCCCAGGTTATGGTTCCATTACCAGCCAATTTCCAGGCGGTGGATGTGGCGCTGCGGCAAATTAGCGAAGCGCATGCGCGCTTGCACAGCTTCAATATCGTATACTGCCCGGCGATTTTCGATGGTGTTGGCCTCAGAATCAAAGATGGCGTAGGAGGCAAATGGGTTGCGGTCGCGCGGTTGTCCCACGGAACCGGGGTTGATGATGGCGCGCCCTTGAAGTTGAACGGGTTCAAAAGGTTCGGGAATGATATGAGCGGGCATCTGGTGGCTGTCATCGAGTTCGTAGATCACCGGTAGGTGGGTATGTCCTACGAAGCAGTAGGGGGTGTCGAAAAACTCGAAGTTTTCGCTCACGCTGCGCGAATCCAATAAATATTCCCAAATAGGATGGCGCGGGCTGCCGTGGGCCAGGGTTTGCCCGGCCACTTTCGCTGTAGATGACAGGCCCTTGAGAAATTTCAGACTGGCAGCACTAATGACTGTTTGAGTCCACCCCACGGAAATGCGCGCTTCGAGATTGAAAGAACTGATTTCGATTTGCTCGGTTACCGCGGCATCGTGGTTGCCCAGTAAACAAGTCAGGTTTGGCAGGTGACGAATGCGCGCAATACACTCATTAGGGTCAGGCCCGTAGCCCACAACATCCCCCAAACACCAGGTAGCCTCGAAATCTCCGGCATCTACCAGAACAGCTTCTAACGCAGTGAGATTTGCATGGATGTCTGAAATTACAAGGATTTTCATTGCGCCCAATCTTAGCACAAATTGTCTCAAAAGGGGAGCGCACCTGGAAATTATCCCCCTCTTTTTTTCCTTTTGAGAAATATGCGTTTGGTGTGTTGGAAGCGCTCAAATGTTGTAGATTTTGTAATGATCAAAGTAAGAACATTACGGTTCAGCACGCTGAGCTTGTCGAAGCGTGCCTCTGAGCGTAAAACGCATCCTTCGACAGGCTCAGGATGTTGCCTCAATTTGTTTACCCATCTACTGGCCTAACACTCAAATGTTGTAGATTTACCGTTAAAAAGCACCTTGAGATTATCTGTTTACACGAAGATGTTCCGCAAGCGCAGTATATAATGCCCCAGGTCACAAAATGCGCCTTCCGCACGCTTCAAAAAGCGCAATTTGTGACCGTGAAGGGTATAATTTGCCCATGGCTTTTATCTCTGTCCCCACTGCTGCAATTAACCGCGTTGGCTCAAAAACCATCTCATTCTTCCTGCGCCCGGTTCATGTTCTAAAAAATTATCATCGAAGCAATCTGCGTCCCGATTTAATCGCCGGGCTGACAGTGGCGGTAGTTTTGCTGCCGCAAGCGGTTGCTTTCTCGCTGGTGGCGGAATTACCACCTCAGATGGGCCTGTATGCCGCCATCATCGCGGGCATTGTGGGTGGGCTGTGGGGTTCTTCCGTTCATTTGCATACGGGACCCACAAATGCCATCTCTCTGTTGGTTCTGGCAACCTTGCTGCCGCTGGCCTCGATCGGCAGCGAGAAATTTATACTTGCAGCCGGTTTAATGGCCGTGATGGTGGGAATCTTCCAAATCGCCCTGGGGGTGGCACGCCTGGGCGTGCTGGTTAACTTCGTTTCTGATTCGGTCATCATTGGTTATACGGCCGGGGCGGGCATTTTAATTGGCGTCAATCAATTGCGCAATCTTTTGCGCCTGGATATTCCCAGTTCTTCGAGTCTGGTGACTACCCTACATGACTTGGCCACACACCTGTCGCAAACACACTGGCCAAGTTTGCTAATTGGGTTGGCCGCCATCTTTCTGCTGATCTTGCAAAAACGCTTTCTCCCTAAATGGCCCGGGCCGCTGATTGTGATGATCTTGAATGCTGCGCTGGTGGGCCTGGCAGGACTGGATCAGCGGGGGATCGAAATTATCGGCGAAATTCCGCGCAGCCTGCCGCCGTTGGCCCATCTGCCGCTGTTGGATTTTCATTTGATGGTCGATCTCTCCTCCGGCGCGCTGGCGATTGGGGCGATTGGGTTGGTGCAATCCATGGCGATCGCGCGTTCCCTGGCCAGCCAATCCCGGCAGCGCCTGGATAGCAACCAGGAATTCGTGGGGCAAGGATTGGCAAACCTTTTGTGTGGTGCCTTTTCCGGTTTTAGTGTTTGCGGTTCGCTTTCGCGTTCGGCTATCAATTATGAGATGAAGGCGCGCTCTCCGCTAGCCAATGCCTTTTCAGGGATTTTCGTGCTCATCGCCATGTTTTTGCTCTCCCCTTATGCGGCCTACGTGCCGCGCACAGTGCTGGCTGGTGTGCTGATTGTGATCTCCCTGGCGATGGTTGATAAAACCGAAATTATGCGCATTCTGCGCGGCACACGCGGCGACGCCATCATCATGATCGGTTCCTTTTTCAGCACCTTGTTCCTGCCCTTGCAGTTTGCCGTCTTGGTGGGAATTTTGCTTTCCTTCGCCGTTTACGTAATGCGTACCAGCGTCCCGCGCGTGATCTCGGTATTACCAAGCAAGGGCTTCCGGCATTTCACGCACCAGCCCGATCGTGACCCCTGCCCGCAGTTGGGCATCTTCGACATCCTTGGTGATCTATACTTTGGGGCTGTCAATCATGTTGACGATGCCCTCCGTGACCACATGGATAGCCACCCCAACCAACGCTTCCTGTTACTGCGCATGTTCAGCGTCAACCAGATCGACATCAGCGGTGTGCATGCCCTGGAAGCCATCGTCGATAGCTATCGCCAGCGCGGCGGCGATGTATTTCTCATGCGCACCCACGAACCCATCGTCGAACGACTCAAATCGACCGCCTTCTATGATTATTTAGGACAAGATCATTTCCTCTCTTACAATGTCGCCATCGACTACCTCTTCCATCATGTTTTAGACCCCACCATTTGCATCTACGAATGTGAAGCGCGCGTTTTCCTGGAATGCCAAAACCTCCCCAGGCCGCAGAAACACCCTCACGAAATCACGCTCCCCTTAACCATGCCCGCGGGAAAAGTTCCGGGCCTCGACCCGCTCGAATTATGGTACGAACTTCGGAAACCGGAACATCCTCTCATCATCGATGTGCGCGAACCGCGTGAATTTCGGCAGGGACATATCCCCGAAGCGCAATCCATCCCGCTTATGAAATTATTCGGCGATATTTCTCAGGTTCCCAAAGATCGTCCCGTTGTTTTTGTTTGCCGCGGCGGTCGTCGTTCCACGCGTGCCACCTATGCGCTCTCCCGCCAGGGTTTTGACAACGTGCGGGTGCTAGTGGGCGGCATGCAGGCCTGGGAAACGATTGGCTTGCTCGAAGCCATCGACCAATAAAGGAGTTGAAAATGGAATCACCAATCTCCCCCAACCTGGGCATGGCCCTGGTGCGTGTCACCGAAGCCGCCGCACTGACCGCCGGGCGCTATATGGGGTTGAACAAATCTGATGAAGCAGATCACTATGCCGCACAGGCCATGGCGGATGCTTTTGCCTCCATCGACATTGAAGGACATGTGGTTATTGGAGAGGAAACCAAATTAGGGATTCACTCTCCCCTGGATAGTGGTTCCGTGGTTGGGAATGGAGATGGCCCGGAAATGGATGTGGTCGTTGACCCCGTAGATGGTACTCGGCTTTTAGCTATGGGCCACCCCGATGCCATTGCCGTGGTTGGCATCGCTCCGCGCGGTTCCATGTGGGCTCCTTACCCCGCAGTTTACATGGAAAAAATCGTGGTCGATAGCGAAGCGGCTGATGTGCTGGTTCCCGAATGTATGGACGCCCCCGCGGCCTGGACTTTAGCGCTCATCGCCCGCGCCAAAAAGAAAAAAATCCGCGATCTGGTGGTCTTCATCCTTGATCGCCCGCGCCATTATGATCTGATCGACGAAATCCGGGCTGCCGGGGCACGCGTCATGGCTCGCAGCCAGGGGGATATTGCCGGCGCTTTGATGGCGGTCTCTTCCAATGTCAACATTGATGTGATGATGGGTGTTGGCGGCATTTCGGAGGGGGTTATCTCTGCTTGTGCCATCAAATGTATGGGCGGCGCTATGCTGGGTCGGCTGGCCCCCCAAACCAGAGATGAGCATGTGGCCGTGCAAGAAGCCAACCTGGATACCCAAGCCATCCTCACTTGTGAAGAACTGGTGCGCGGCTGTGACATCTTTTTCGCGGCCACGGGCATCACCGATGGCAAATTGCTCTCCGGTGTGCGCTACCATGGGGATTGGGCTGAGAGTGAGAGCATGGTTTTGCGCTGTTCAACCGGAACCCGTCGCGTCATCCACGCCGAACACCGCCTGGAAGATTAATAATAAGTGGAGATAAAAGCATGTTTTACACGCTTTTGTCTCCACTTAAGTTTTGCATCACAAACGATAATCGGCCATGCGCACCACTTTTTCGCCCAGGCGGGCCTCTTCAGCAGCGAAGGCCATCAGATGGCTCTCCAACGAAGTACGCGCCGTAGTCAGTGCGGCAGAGCCCTCTCCAGCTTGCAGGGCACGCACAAAAGCCGCCATCAGCCCTAAATCGCCGCCGCCGTGTCCGGCATCACTCTGGGGATGGGTATCATAACGGGTCAGTTCCCCGCTAAAGTGGTCGTGGATTTCAATGCGGTCGCCATCCAACCCAAAATAAGCAAACAGGGTGGCCTTCGATCCCTCGATTTGGGTCGAGCGGCCTTCGAGATAGGAGTGCCCGTGCATCGTCAGCGTCACGGAGGTGCCGCGCTCGAACTGCATATTCACCACCTGATGATCGACCACATCGTTATCGCAGTGATACACGCAACGCCCGTAAGGCCCCTCCCGCAAGGCTTCCATGACATTTTCAGGCGTGGGATCGTTGGCGAGCACGGCCCGCGGCCAGCCGCGGTATTCAGTGATTTCGCGTAAGCGTGGGATCGCGCGGCTGAGAACCGAGATTAATTGCGGGTTTTGGCTCTGTGTTTGCAGCGCCCAACGCTCAAAGCCACTGCTGGAAGCAGCCTGATTCTGCCAGATGGGGATCATCTCCAGATAAACACGCGGGGCGTAAAAGGGACAGGTTTCCGCTGAGGGGCAGCCATCCAAACAACGCTTGGGCGCGCCTGCTGGGGCATTTTCGGGGCGGTAATGCAGCAAATTGCCCACGCTGCTCAAAGTTTCGCAGCGATCCCCCAAAAGCCAGAGCAAAATATCGAGATCATGGCAACATTTCGCCAAAATCATCGGCGAGCTTTCAGCGGTGTTACGCCAGTTGCCGCGCACAAAACTGTGGCTCATATGCCAAAATGAAACATTCTCGCGGTGATGCACATTGGCAATCTGCCCCAAAACCCCCGATTGGATGACTTCGTGCAATTTGGAGAAGTGCGTGGTGTAACGCAGCACGTGGCAGATGTGCAGTTGCCGCCCGGNNGCGGCCAGGGTGGGTTCGGTATGCATCTGGTCTTGCGTGCAGATCAGGGCCGCCTGACCCAACTGCGGTTTTGCCAGCAAGGGCTGCCAATCGGCAAACTGGTTTTCTGCGAGAATATGATGTTGCGCAGCAAATTTTTTTCGCCGTTCCGGGTCTGGTTCGGCCACCGCCACAAATTGGATTTCAGCGGGATGTTGCAGCGCATAAGGGCCATAGGCCTCGGCGCCGCGCTGTCCGGCGCCGATCAAGATGGCTTGGATGGGGGATTTGTTGGGCATTGTTGGCCTCCGGGTGAGTAAAACGTAAACGGGGAAACAGTTATGTATGTCAAAACTATTCTACCTGTTTCCCTGTCTACCTGCATACCCGTTTATGGGTATGCGTCTCCCCACTCACGCCTCACCACTCTTTACACTCGCAGCTTCGCCACGGTGACCCCGTCGCCGCCTTCGCCATCTTTGCCGCTCTCGAAGGATTTGACGTGCGGGTGCTGGCCCAAAACTTCACGTACCACATCGCGCAGCTTTCCCGTGCCCTTACCGTGGATGATGCGTACCCAGGGCAGTCCGGCCAAATAGGCGCGCTCCATGTAGCTGTCGAGCGCGTCCAGGGCATCATCGGCGCGCTGGCCGCGCAAATCTAGTTCGATGCCCGGCGATTCGGCGCGCGGTGCCGTGGTTTTGCCGCCCTTGCCCTTCTTGGGTTGTAGCTTCTCCTGGGCCAGTTCGCCCGGCGAGCGTAGTTCCAAATCGGTGAGGCGGGCGCGCACGCGCAGCACCCCAACTTGCACTTCGGCTTCTTCTGCGCTCAAAGCGGTGACAATGCCCTCGGTGCCCAGGCTACGCAACTGCACCTTAGCCCCCAATTGGATCGGCCCCTCCACGGCTTTAACATCCACTTGCCGCCGCTCGACGGGTTTCTCAACTTCGGCCTCCAGTTCTTCTACCTGCTCTTCGATCTCTTGCAGCGCTTCGAGCGGTTGGCGGTGACGTTGCAGTTCACGCCGCAAAGCCTCCAGTTCTGTGCGGATAGCGGCCACTTCGGCTTCACCTTCTTGACGGGCCTCTTCAAGCAGTGAGCGGCGCTCATCTTCGAGTTTTTCCAGACGGCCAGCCAACTCGTTGCGAATTTCATCGGCATGGTGGCGAGCTTTATCAGCAGACTCGCGGGCCTGCCGGGCCAGATCGCGCTGGCGGTGGATTTCATCGAGTAAATCTTCAGCATGCAAGTCGGTGGGGTTGATTTCGGCGCGAGCCATTTGAATGATTTCATCCGGAAGCCCCAGGCGTTCGGCGATCGCCACCGCATTGGAACGTCCCGGCAACCCAATGGTGAGATGATAAGTGGGACGCAAGGTTTCGAGATTGAATTCCACGCTAGCGTTGATCACGCCGGGGGTGACGTGGGCGAAGGCTTTCAATTCCGGATGGTGAGTGGTAACCAGAGTGGTGATGCCTCGCCCCAAAAGATGGCTGAGCAGCGCTCGCGCCAGGGCCGCGCCTTCTTGTGGATCGGTGCCCGCTCCCAACTCATCCAAAATCACCAGCGATTGGCGGTCAGCCCGCGCTAAAATGCGGATGATATTGGTGATATGCCCGGAGAAAGTCGAGAGCGATTGTTCGATGGATTGTTCATCGCCGATGTCGGCATAGATGTTTTCGAACAGACTGATGGTGGATCCCTCGTGGGCGGGAATGTGCAGCCCCGATTGGGCCATCAGTGATAATAACCCGATAGTTTTGAGCGTGACGGTTTTACCGCCGGTGTTCGGGCCAGTGATGATGAGTGCGTAAGTTTGCGGGTCGAGTTCCACATCAATGGAGACAACCGTTTTGGGGTCCAGCAGGGGGTGGCGCGCCCCCCGAAGTTCGATGATCACCCCGGGGTGCAATTGCCCCTCCACGGGGCGGATGGGCTTGAGGATCGGCTGGTTGGCCTCGATATCATCGGCATATTTGGCGCGGGCCAGCGCCAGATCAAAATCTGCCAAAGCTTCGACCATCTCGATCAACAGATAGGCATGCTCGCCGATGGTGCGGCTGAGATCGGCCAACACGCGGCGGATTTCGTCGCGCTCGGCCAGCAGCAGTTCGCGATGGGCGTTGTTGAGTTCCACCACGGCCAGGGGTTCCACGAACAGGGTCGCGCCGGAGGATGATTGATCGTGCACGATGGCTTTGACCTTGCCTTTGTGGTCGGAGCGTAGGGGAATCACATAGCGCCCGTCGCGCTGGGTGATGAGGTTATCTTGTAAATAGGGCGCTACTTTGGGGTCGCTGAGCATGCGCTGCATGCGTGTGAGCAAGCGGTCGTGCTGGATGCGCAGATCGTGGCGGATATTGGCGAGTTTGTCGGAGGCGCTGTCGAGCACTTCGCCGCGGTCGGAGAGGGTACGCGAGATGGTGTCGACCAGCCCGGTGGAGGGCGGCAGGCGCAGGGCGATTTCGGCTAAAATGGGGAATTCTTGCTCCTGGCGCTCGAAATAGCGGCGCAGTTCGCGGGCCGAGATCAGCGTGGATTTAATTTCAAGAATCTGGGCTGGTTCGAGCACGCCGTGGCGGTAAGCGATGTCGATCTCTGCGCTGACATCACGTGCTCCGCCAATCGTGGTGGAAGGCCGGGCGATGAGCAATTGGATGGCCTCAGCCGTTTCGCTTTGCCGCCTCTGGGCTTCGAAAAGTTCGGTGGTGGGGCGCAGGGCGTGCGCTTTTTTAGCAGAGCCTTCGAAGGCGCAGTAGCCTGCCAGCTTTTCGAGAATTTTGGGGTATTCGAGGGTCGAGAGAGTCTTATCGTCCATAGCTTTATAAATGCGGAAGTTAGAATGCAGAATGAGGAAAGATGAACGGTAACGATATTCTGCCTTCATCATTTTTCATTTTGCATTGAATAGCGAGGCGAGTTTACCACAGGGAATCCACTTTCGGCGGTGCGGCCTGGTTCAATCTCGGCTATAATTTTAACTGAACACCGGAGGAAACATGCCCCCATACACCCTGAATATCAACAGACAAAGTTATGAAATCGAGGCCGCCGAAGATACCCCGCTTTTGTGGGTGCTGCGCGACAACCTGGGCCTGACGGGCACGAAATTTAGTTGCGGCATCGGCCAATGTGGCGCTTGCACGGTGTTGATCGATGGCGAACCCACCCGCGCGTGCATCACGCCAGTTCCGCAGGTGGTGGGTAAAACCATCCTCACCATCGAGGGCCTTTCGGCGGATGGCTACCATCCTGTGCAGCAGGCCTGGCTGGACGAGCACGTTACCCAGTGCGGCTATTGCCAACCAGGGCAAATTCTCAATGCCATAGCGCTGCTCACCAAGAACCCCAACCCCAGCGATGACGAGATCGACATTGCCATGCAAAATGTGCTTTGCCGCTGCGGCACGTATCAACGCATCCGCAAAGCGATCCACATCGCGGCGGAGATGGGAGGCTAACATGAACAAGAAGAAACTCAATCGCCGTGATTTTTTAAAGGTTATTGGGACAGCTGGCGCTTCCCTGGTGATCGGGATTTATCTGAATGGTTGCGATCAGACCTCCACGCCTGAAATTTTAGAGGGGTCGCCGCGCCCTGAGGGGGATTCCAGCCCTCAGGCACTGCCACAGGGCACCCTGCAACCGGATATCTACCTCAAACTCGATGCGGATGGCATCCTCACCGTCACCGCTTTCCGCTCAGAGATGGGACAGGGCATCCGCACGGCGCTGGCGATGCTAATTGCCGACGAACTCGATCTGCCCTGGGAGCAGGTACGCATCGAGCAAGCACCCGCTGATTCCGCTTACGGTAATCAGGTCACGGGAGGCAGCGCCAGCATTTCCAGCAGCCATTCGATTGTGCGTCTGGCTGGCGCTTCGGCCCGGCAGATGCTCGTGGCGGCTGCAGCTCAAGTTTGGGCTGTGAATCCTGATGAGTGCCACACTACCGCTGGATTTGTGATTCATCCGGATGGTCAGCAGCAACTTGCTTACGGGGATTTAGCGGGTTTGGCTGCGGGGCAGGAAATCCCCAAAAGAGGGCAAGCCACCCTCAAATTCGCAAATGAATTTCGCCTGATCGGAACCGGAATCCACCATTGGGATGCCCCCACCATCGTCACTGGTAAAGCCATCTATGGGATTGATGTCAAACTCCCTGGGATGCTATACGCCGCCCTCGCGCGCTGCCCGGTTTTTGGCGGCTCAGTCGCCAGTTTCGATGGTTCAGCAGCCCTGGCTGTGCCCGGGGTCAAAGGGGTGCAAACGCTTGGAGATCGCATTGCCGTGATCGCCGAAAACACCTGGGCCGCCATCAAAGGGCGGCAAGCCCTCATAATCGAATGGGACCCTGGTAAAAATGCCGATTTGAACAGCGCAGCGATCTTTGAAGAATTCGCAGGCCGGGCCCCGCAATTGGGGTCGGCTGCAGGAGGGGAAATCGAGGCGATTTATGAGATGCCTTTCGAAGCGCATATGACCATGGAGCCGATGAATTGCACCGCTTATGTGCATGACAACCTTTGTGAAGTGTGGGCACCCACGCAAAGCCCGCAAGATGTGCAGCGTGCCGTGGCGCGTGAGACTGGCATCTCACAGAAGGATGTCACGGTGCACGTCACTTTGGCGGGTGGCGGGTTCGGTCGCCGTTTACAAACAGATTATAGCGAGGAGGCAGCCCTGCTTTCGCAGGCTGCGGGCGCGCCTGTGCAAGTGATCTGGACGCGTGAGGATGATGTGCAGCATGATTTTTACCACCCGGCCAGCTACCACTATGCCAGCGGCGATCCGGGAAACCCCAAGAAACGCACGATCCGCTCATTTGATAATACGAAAATCCCTACGGGAGCCTGGCGCTCGGTGGGCGAGTTCACCGCCGCCTATCCACGCGAATGTTTTATTGATGAAACTGCGCTTGCGGCAGGTGTTGATCCTCTGGTGTTGCGCCGCACATTATATTCTGGCCGGGCGCTGGCGGTGATCGAATTGGCCGCAGAGAAAGCGGGTTGCCNNGGAGGTGGAAGTCGGCGCAGGGCAGGTGCGCGTTCACCGCGTGGTAGTGGTGGTAGATTGTGGCCAGGTCATCAACCCCGATAATGTGGCCGCGCAAATGGAGGGTGGGGTGGCCTTTGGCCTGACCGCGGCGCTCAAAGCCGAGATCACGCTCGAAAATGGGCGCGTGCAGCAGAGCAACTTCCATGATTGCCCGGTACTGCGCATGAGTGAAATGCCCCAGGTGGAAGTGTATACCATCGAGGGCAGTGCCCAGCCCAGCGGGATTGGCGAAATGGGTGTGCCGCCCGTGGCACCGGCAATCGCCAACGCTGTTTTTGCCGCCAGCGGCAAACGCGTGCGGCATATCCCCATCCGAGCGGAGGACTTAGCTGCTTAAGGATAACTGCGTCACCGTGGGGCGCAAATCCAGCTCGTCAATCAAGCCATTTAGCTCTTCGTCCGTCAGTGGGCGGCCTTTGCCAGCGTAGGCCGTAAGGGCTGCTTCCATCATATTGGTGCCAAAGCTGCGCCCCTCGTAGCGCGGCGTAGTGGTGATCACCGTGCGCACGCCGCGCTCCCGCAAAAATTCCAGGTTGGCCTCGGTGGTGGTGTTGGTGATCACGGTTTTCCCCGTGAGATCATCGGCCACATACTTGCGCATAAAGAGAAAATCCCCGGCCAGCAAATCGGATTCTTGCCAATATTTGAGATATTTTGGCTCCCGCTCAGCCCCACTGCTGCCATAGAATATCATGCTCATGGGGAAATAACTGACGATGGGTAGCAGCAGGCGGGCAATTCGTTTGAAGGATTTAATGCCCCGAATGGATATCGGAATCCCCAGGGCGACCATCAAATCTCCTAGGATGATTTGATCGGAGGCTTCCGCGGCGGCTTGTGCCAGCCCGAGACGATCAATCGCCACGGGGACAAAGGCCTGCCGGAAGCGCGGCCGGGACCCTAAGAGGGGTTCCGCTAATTCAAATACACGTCGTTCCAGGGTGTGTTTTAGGCCCCGCCCATCCACGCAAGGGGATTTAACGCCCTCCACCAGTTTAAGCGCCGCCCGCAGGGGATACTCGCGCCCCTCCAACCGTAGATATAAATCCACCCCGCCCACACCGAAAGCATCAACTTCGTCGTCAAGATCGTGGTAAAGCCGTTTGGCCTTCTCCACATCCCCATCGGTGCCAATGCGCTCTACCCGGATTTCGGTTCCCTTGAATTTGACAATCACACGCTTATCGCGGGATGAACTCCCCAAACTAACACTGACGGCTCTTTTCATGCTCACATCCTGATTTTTGCTAAACAATTTTTCACGCAAACAGAATCCCTACGATTCCGGCAACAACAATGATGATCGCCGGATGAATATCAAAGAAATAGCCAAACACGAATGAACCCAGAAAAACCAATCCTGTTTTTAGTTGAAAAATTTCTTTCCATTCGATCATTTTCAGCGCAACGTTGAAGATCATGGCGATGACCGCAATTTTGATCATGGTAAATGCGTTTTGAAAGGCCGGATGATCTTTATATTGAAAGTAAAATTTGGTGGCTAGAACCACCATCAATGCCGGTGGGAGAAAATTTCCAAGATTGGCAATAATTACACCTGGAATTCCCATCAGCTTGTAGCCGGCATACGTGGCGAATTTGACGGATTTGGCACCGGGAAAAAATTCCGTAATCGCAATAATATCAGCAAATTCATCCCGCGTGATCCAGGCATAATTTTCGACCAATTCTTCTTCGAATAATGGCAAAAAGGAATAGGCTCCGCCGATTGCCAGAAAACCGATCTTCAGAAATGTAAAAAACAATTGAAATCCTAACATTGATCCACTCTCTGTTTGGGTTGTTTTGCGTTATCTATTGGTTTTTTACGCCGCAGCCATCGCCAGCAAACCGGGAATATCACCGTTGACTTCCAAGGCAGCGTTGCGCCCGCGGCCTTCGAAAATGGTCTCACCCTTGCGGGTGATCAGGCGCACCTCCACGGAAGCCAGCATGGTTTCTTCCACACGCGCCAGCATTTCGGAGGTGGTGGGCTCGCGCAGCAGTCCGCCTTCAGCACGGCGGGCGCTCAGTTCCAGGCGGTAGCGGCGGTCACGGATAACCCAGGTGACTTTATCATCCGTGATCGCGAGACTCTCGGTTTTGGCGCCTGTGTAAGTGGCGAAGCGATATAGTTTTCCCTGGTGCCACAAACCCACGATGAACCCCCGAAAAGCACTGCCCAGCCAGGGAATCACCGCGATGGAGGCTGTCAACGAAGTTCTGGGCGTTGCGAAGTGATTGCTCTGAAACCAGACATACCCTGCGGGGAAGGATTGCCCCCAATCCTTTTCTATGTAGCCGCGCCCGCCACTGAAATTGATGGTTTCGCCGTTGATCTGCAACCCGCCGCGGATTTCGTGATCGAAACTAAGCACGCCGTGATAACACTCCATTTTGGGCGCCCAGGCGTACCAGCCCATAATCCCCGGGGATGTGACGGAAACTGGCCAAGCAGTACCACCCTCAAATTTCAGTTGCCCGGAAATTTGCCCCAGGTTATCGTTAATTTTTAAGCTAATCACATCCTCTGAAAAACAATTATTCCCAATCCGCACTTCGAATTTATCTGGTGCGGCCCAAAAATCGGCCACCTCAAAGCGGTGATAGGTCGATTGCGCCGTGCGGCCGTTGAGTACCTGGATGAAAGCGTGCGCATCTTCACCCAAAAAGACTCCAGGGATGATGGCGTAACGCTGATTTTCGGCGGCGTCAATCAGTTTGAAATACCAGCCTTCAAAAAACGGGGGATTTTTGCCATCACCGTGGTACATGGCCGGGTTGAGCGTGGCGCGCACAAAATGGGAAAGGGGGTTCATCGCGGTTCTCCAGAAATATCAATAAAGTTAGCCGGATTATACCGCTGACCGTTCTGCCCACTTTTACACGAATATCTCAACCGTGCCGCGGCCGCCATCCACACGCACGCGGTCGCCGGTTTTCAGGCGTGCGGTAGCGTCACCGCAACCCACCACTGCGGGGATGCCCAATTCACGGGCCACAATAGCGGCGTGCGAGAGCGGCGCGCCCACATCGGTGATTACGGCCCTGGCGCGTGGGAAGAGCAAAGTCCA
>DOTA01000030.1:2506-6130 GCA_003513015.1 Chloroflexota bacterium | reverse complement strand
CACATCTTCGAGAGAGGCGGTATTGATTTCCTGGATGCTCATCTGGGTCAACACATCTGTCGGCCAACCATAAAATTGAGCCGCAGCCGGGTTAGCCTCCACAATCGAGCCGGTTTGGGGGTCAATCAGCAGCATGACCGCGGAATGATTCGTGAACATCTGGCTATACAATTTCTGGCGTTCCTGCAAAGCTCGTTCTGCTTCCGCCAGTTTTTGCTCGGTGGTGATTTCCCTCAGCACTCGCTCTACCACCCGTGGCAAAACTTCAAGGAAGTACCGATCTTTAATCAGGTAATCTCTGGCACCGCGCTTCATCATCGCTACGGCCACGCGTTCATCTCCGGCACCGGTGGTAACAATAAATGGCAAGGGGGTTTCTGCGGCAGTAGCAAGCTGCTCCACAAACTCCAGACCGGACATATCCGGTAAGGAGTAATCGAGCAGTATCAACCGCGGGCGGTACTTTTCTAACCACTGGAACGCCGCTTTACCCTCGGAGACACAAACAACCTGGAGAGCCTGATCTACCAGCGCCTCTTGCACCAGTTCGGCAATACCTTCATCATCTTCAACTAGAAGAATGAAATTTATGTTGGGTTGTTCGTGCATAACCAAATTGACCTCAGCAGTTGCCCGATTGTGTGGCTAGTTCAACTATGCCCATTGAGTTGGGATATCTGGATAATCATGAGAAACAAGCCCAACCGTTTGAGTGCCTGGGTAAATTGTTCATAATTAACTGGCTTCGTAACGTAAGAATTGCAACCCAATTTATAACATTCTTGCACTTCGCGCGGATCATTGGTGGTGGTAAGCATGATGACCGGCAAAGAATGCAAGGCTTCGTCGGCTTTGATGCGCCTGAGGACCTCAACACCATCCATCTTGGGCATTCGAATATCGAGCAGCAGGAGATAGGCCCGGTTCTGTTGGCGATGAGGACCCGGACCGCCGAACGAAAGGAAATCCCAGACTTCTTTTCCATTCGCAAAACGGATCATCGGGTTGCGGATGCCAACATCTTCCAGGTGCTCGCGAATTAATTCAGCGTGCCCGTCATCATCTTCGGCAATCAATATTGTGACATTTTGTTGATTCTGCGCTTCAATTCCACTTTTCACATCCAACTCCTGAACCTATAAATTGAGGCTCTCCCGTTTTTAACGGGAAAACCGGTGAATCGTGGGGGTTGAGAGCGTNNGCACGCTCTCAACCCCCATATATCTCTTTTTTTACGGCGAAGCCGGTAGAGCCTAAATTGATAAATCTGGTCTACTGGTTTTCTCGATCTGCCAAGGGCAACTCGATAAAAAACTGGCTACCGGCACCGGGTTCTGATTCAACCCAGGTTTTACCGCCGTGGCGCTCGATGATTCGACGAGCGATGGTTAGGCCCAACCCTTCACCGGGAATGGTCGTTTCACTGGCGTCCAAACGGCGGAAAAGTTCCCATATTTTATCTTGATTTTTGGTTGCGATACCAATTCCGTTATCGCGAATCGCGTAAATGACATTTTGTCCCTCGCTGCGACTGGTGACCGTGATTTGCAGTTGGCGATCTGGCGAGCGATATTTAATCGCATTATCAATGATGTTGCTAAAAACCTGATTGAGTTGGCTCTTATCTGCGAAGCACGCGATCAGGGGTGAGGCGATGTGTACCTGGGCGTTCGCTTCTTCGATCTGAAAGGCCAAGCTATCCAAAATATTCTGGAGCAAAACATCCATATCAACCGCTTTGGATTGAAGGGTTACGCGCCCCGCCCGTGAAACCCGTAGCAAACCATCAATTAGAGTATCCATTTTAGATGAACTGGTATCGATGAATTGCAAAGCCTTGGGGACACGCTCACTCAGGAGGGGTTGAGCGGCCTCCTGAAATTCATCCAGGTTTTTGGCGGTTCCCATCATATCCTGAAGTGAAGTGAAATATCTTTGCAGATTCCTTCCAAATCCCTGAACATTTACCAAAGGAGAGCGGAGATCATGCGACGCCACATACAGTAATGATTCGAGTTCGCGATTTTTGCGCTCCAATTCCACCAGCAGGCGTTCGCTATCCATCTCAGCTTGCTTGCGTTCGGTAATATCCTGAATGGTTCCAATCAATGAGACCACATCCCCACCCGTGTTGAAAGCAATTTCACCCATGCCAAGCACCCACCTGGTTTCGCCATCGGACTGGCGAATAATCCTGTATTCCTTATTGAACGGCTGGCGTTTCGCGATGACTTCATCAGTCAAGTATAGGCTCATCATCTCGCGATCATCCGGATGTATGATATCCAGCCATCCTTGAACACTTCTAAGGTAACTCTGGCCAATGCCGAAAATCTGGTCGAGGGTTTCAGAGGATTCCCAGAAACCCGCAATGAAATCTGTTTTATAAGAGCCGACAAAGGCCGCGCGTTGCGATTCCCGAAAGAAAAACTCGCTTTCGCCCAAAGCCTGTTCCGCTCTCTTACGGCTGGTGATATCGCGCACCAGTGTGATGAAACGTGCCTCAGGTGATTTTGAGTCACCTTTCGCAGCCACAGAAAGCTCAAACCAGGAGGCGCCCTGCGGCAAGGGCAGAGAATACGTTCCGCCAAACGAGAGCCCCTGTTCGGCCGCCACCGCAATCGCTTCCCCGATCACGGTGGCGGCCTCTTCGGGCAATATATCGAACATGCTCTTCATCAAAAAATTTTCGGGGGGGGCATAGAGGGCTTCAGGGTCTGGGGCGCGAAAATCATAAATAATTCCGTCCCGGTCGACTTCGAATAGCAGATCGGGCAGAGCGTTGAGGGTCGCGGTTAATCGAGCGTGCGAATCTTGCAAATCAGTTTGGGATTGCTGATATTCGCTGAAAACCGCCGAGAGCATCATCATAGTGATGCTGGCTACAAAGAAAAATCCTTGTACGCCGAGCAATCGCTCCCAAGGGGTATGCCCTCCGAGCGGGAAAATGCCTAACCCAGCTGCCGTGCAACCTAGCGAAATCGTGCTCAGTAGGATAATCGCAGTGGCTGAGGCGCGCGGGCTAAAGCGCAACGCGACCCAGATCAGCAGCGGGAAGAACATATAAGGGCGCTGCTCCAGGTAAATATCGATGCCACTCACGCCAAACACAAACCAGGCCGCGGCAGACAAAAAGAACAGCCACATCACCGTCTCGAACGAGCGGCGTGATGTAAGCGCACTTGAGAAGTGGTGGCCCTGCATCCAGGTTACCAGGAATGGTGTCACGGCCAACATCCCCAAGCCATCGGAAATCCACCAGATCAGCCAGACTTTCCCATAGGTGGCACCAAAACCAATTGTGGGGACCAGCGCACCCACGGCCGCGGTCAGGGCATTCGCCAGGGTAGCCACACCAATCAGGGCCAGAACATCCCCCAGCCGATAAAAAGTAATCTTTTCCCCTCGTAAGCGCACCATCAGCCAGCCAGCTAAGGCAGGTTCCAGGGTGTTAGCGAAGGCGAAGCTCGCGCTAATCAGCAATGAATTGCCAGAAATCAGGTTGGAGAGGCAATTGACGATAAAAACAGTGGCAAGGATGACGGGCCATTCACCCCGCGGGCGCAACAAAAGCATGGCTAAGGCCACGCCGCCCGCCAACCAAATGGCCGCCAATCCCTCCGG
>DOTA01000030.1:0-2487 GCA_003513015.1 Chloroflexota bacterium | reverse complement strand
CCGACCCATTCGAAGATGGCGCCCATCACCAGCGGGGTGAGGGCGTTGGCACCGCTGAGAAAGGCCGCGGAGATGCCCAGCATACCGCCGATTTCCGCCGCGGTGACTTGCTTGGTGAGCTGGCTGTTGATCGAAGGTTGCAGCACGCCGCCCCCAATTGCCGCGGGGATCATGGCGACCAGCAGCCAGGCCAAACCCAGCAGGCCATTATTGCTGTCATCGGGCAAGCCGATCTGAATATCTTGCACAGGCGGGGTTTCGCCGGGGTGGGCGGTATCACCCGTCAGCTCGGCGGTAATTTCTTGCTGCGAATACCAGGGCACGGGAACATGGGGGGTCACGGCGGTCAGCAGCAGGCCGGTTCCTAAGACCAGCAGGCCCATCAAAATCAGCCAGCGGTCACCAAATTTGCGGCTCCACTTACCCACGAAGTAGCCCTGCACCATTACGACAATAATCCCCACATATACAAACAGCGCGGAATTGCTGGAGGCGTTCATCCCCAGGCGGTTGAGGGTGAAGAGCGAGAGCAATTGCTCGAATCCGCCAAAAGCGAACTGTTGGAAGAACATCAGTGTGAGCAAAAAGCCCACGGCGGGGCGGCGCAGCGCGGCCAGCATAGCGCCGACGCTGAAACCGGTTTTGGCTGATGACTGGCCGCGTTTTTCGGCGGGATGTGATTCTTCGAGCCAGAAATAAGTCAGCAGGATCGAGATCAGCGAGAAGGCCGCGGCCACGAAGGCCGGAACCTGATAATTGTTGCCGCTGGCCGCCAGGGAGATGAAGGCGATCACTGGCCCGATGATGAATCCCAGCCCGAAGGCGGCACCGATCAGGCCCAAACCCTGGGTGCGGTTTTTCGCGGTGGTGTTATCGGTAATCACGGCCTGAGCGGTAGCGATATTGGCCCCGGAAATGCCGTCGATGATGCGAGAGAGAAACAACATCCACAGGGCGTTGGAAAAGCCCAAAAAGATGAAGCCCAAGAAGGTGCCGATCTGGCTGACGATCAGCACCGGGCGGCGGCCAAACTGGTCGGAGAGGCGGCCCAAAATCGGCGCGCCGATGAATTGCATAATCGGGTAAGCCGCGCCTAACGCGCCGATCATGAAAGCATTCGCGCCAAACGAGGCGGCGTAGAGCGGCATGAGCGGGATGATGATGGTCATGCCCAACAGGTCGATGAGCACGATCACAAATACGGGCAGGATTTTCTTGAAATCGAGTTTTTCTTCGGGGCCGCCGTTTTCGACAGCCGGTGGTGTTTGGGTCATTTGAGGGTCTCCTAAAAAGGTAAAAATTTAATCGGTTGAATTTACGCGAAGCGCGTGATGATCTCATCCAGCCAGGCCAGTTCGGCGCGCAGGTGGCGGATTTGGTGTTCGATCATCCATTGGAAGTTGCCCGGGTGTTCAGGGACAGCTTCGATTTCGGTCAGTTTTTGAGCCAGTTGGGCGCGGCGCTGGGCCAGTAAAAGGTTGCGCTCGCTCTCTGGCAGAGAATCCATGAAAGCCAGGCCAATATCGCTGTCAAATTGTACGGGAGCATAGCTGCCCAAATTTTCGCGCAGCAAATTTTGGTAGGCCTGCTCCCCCTCCGGGGTGAGGCTATAAATCCGGCGCACCGGGCGGTTGCCTTCTTGCTGCTCTTCGACGGCAATCCAGCCATCTTCGTGCATTTTGTTGAGCAGGTAATAGGCGGTGGGTTTTTTGACATCCAGGCAAAATGCCAGAAAAGCATCCAAATAATTATTGAGTTGGTAGCCGTGCATTTCTTGCATGCGCAACAAACCGAGTAATAACAGCTTTCGATCCATCTTTTAAGTTCCTATTCTGGTTTTGATTAGTCAAATTTGACTAATCAAACATGATTATATGCTTGTTTCTGCGGATGTCAAGGTCGGATTTTAGCCAACACTGCGGGCATGTGGGCATGGTTACCGGGGAACGGGTTAGCCGGGGGGATAATCCCCCGGCGTTGGTCGCCAGCCCTGTATTTTTGACAATTTTCAGCACCACAGCAATCAATTTGTAAAAAATAACCCGGCTATCTTTTCTGAAAGGCACAAATTTCTTGACAGAACGGGGGGGGGGGCGGTAATTTTCCCCAGTACTTTGGGCCTATAGCCAGCTTCGTGTTTTTTCAAGGAGGTGCCCCGCGTCAAGGTTGCACACCAACAAACTCCATCTGCCTGAACATCAAACCGATCTTATTTTGAGAAATGAGGAGATTGCAATGAAAAAATTTATGCTGATTTTTATACTCACCCTGCTACTGATTCCAGTATCTGTCCTAGCAGCTCCAGGCGCGAATAAACTTACCAATCCTGGCTGCGAGTCTGGAGGCGATCCTCCAACTGGATGGACTGATGTTACCGGGAATATCCAATGCTTCCAAGAACCCGATATTTCTGCTCCTCCATACAACGGTACCTATGCTTTTGCAGAGACGTTTCTTCAAGATGGAGCAATTGAGCAAATCTGGGAT
>DOTA01000102.1 GCA_003513015.1 Chloroflexota bacterium | reverse complement strand
ACCATTGCTCTGGAGCGCTCCATTGTTGAAAAAGGTATTTACCCCGCGGTTGATCCCCTATCATCGACCTCTCGTATTTTGGATCCCCTGGTTGTTGGCGATGAGCATTACGCCGTGGCCCGCGAAGTGCAGCAGGTGCTTCAGCGTTATAAAGATTTGCAAGACATTATCGCCATCTTGGGTATTGATGAACTCAGCGAAGATGATAAATTGCTTGTTTCTCGTGCTCGTAAGATTGAAAGATTTTTCTCCCAGCCAATGTATGTGGCCGAACAATTCACGAATATCCCCGGCAGATATGTCCCTATGAAAGAAACTGTGCGCGGTTTCCGTGAAATCTTGGATGGAATGCACGATGATTTACCCGAAGATGCCTTCATGATGGCTGGCACGATTGATGATGTTATTGAAAATGCCAAAGCATTGGCATAGCAGAAACGAAAAGAAGCTGATATATGCCTATTCGTTGTGAGATCGTATCCCAAGATCGTATGGTTTTTGAGGGTGATGCCGATACCGTGGTTCTTCCCGGTAGTGAAGGTGAAATGGGGATTTTGCCAAATCACGCGCCCTTGCTGGCAAAACTGGATTTCGGCGTGATTCGCGTCCGTTTCGGCGGCAAAGAAGAAGCCTTCACGGTTGCGGGTGGTTTGGTTGAAGTCCAGCCCCAAATTGTTACCGTTTTGGCAGATGCTGCTGAAAATGTGCGCGAAATTGATCTTGCCCGCGCTGAAGCCGCCAAAGCCCGCGCCGAACAATATCTGACAGAAGGCCCTCCCCAGGATACCGATTCCTACCTAAAAATGGAGGCAGCTCTCAGGCGCTCAAAACTGCGTGTAGATGCCGTCCGTCGCTATCGCCAGCAGCGCTCTACGCTCCCGGCAATGTTGGAAAACGAAACCCCGAGCTAAAACTTATGGCCATGCTATCAAAAGACCTGGGGATCGACCTGGGAACGATCTATACTAAAATCTCGGAAAGCGGCAGAGTGCTGCTTTCCGAGCCGACCGTAGTGGCTATTGCTGTTGACGAGCAAAAGATCGTCGAGGTGGGTGAAGAAGCGCAGAATATGTATGGGCGTGTCCCCGAATCCTTAGAAGTTGTGCGCCCGCTTCAAAATGGGGTGCTCGCAGATTACGAAATCACCGAAAAACTTTTAGAGTACCTGATTCGAAAAGTCAGTGGGCCATTGCGCTTTTTCCGCCCCCGGGTGATGGTCACGGTTCCCTATGGCATTACCAGCGTTGAGAGCCGGGCGGTCCATGAAGCCGCTTTGGAAGCCGTCAAAAAAGATGTTTTCCTGATCCAGCAGCCGATTGCCGCGGCCCTGGGCGTTGATTTGCCCTTCAATACACCCTCTGGTAATATGCTTATCAGTCTGGGCGGCGGGGCAACCCAAGTTGCCGTATTGGCTATGTATGGCATTGTCGCTGCCGAAACTTTGCGAGCCGGTGGCTTGCAGTTGGATGATGCCATCGTTTCCTATGTTCGCCGTAAATACGGCCTTGTTATTGCGCAGCCCACCGCAGAGATGCTTAAAATACAAATCGGGGCTGCCGTGCCGCAAGATGAAGAGCAGAGCATTCAACTTCAGGGTCAGGATCAGGTTTCGGGTCTGCCGCGCCCATTGAGCCTGACCACCGGGGAGATCGTTGAGGCTTTGCAAGATCCGCTCCATGAATTTGTCGAAACCGCTCGCCGGGTATTGGAAAAAACTCCCCCCGAATTGGTTTCCGATATTATTGATCGCGGGATCGCTTTATGCGGCGGCGGCGCGCTTTTGCGAGGCATCGACAAATTATTGACCAAAGAATTGGGCGTTCCCGCTTATTTAGTGGATAATCCTACTACCTGTGTGGTTGAAGGCGCTTCCTTGGGACTGGAATCCGGGGTGTATGCCAAAATCAAACGGAATCTGCCCCCTGTGTAATTTCCCAGTAGGAATGAACTTATCAAACGAAAAGGACTGGTCATCGCCAGTCCTTTTTTCTCCTATTGGATCCCGAAAAATTTTGAAATTACCCCAGGTAATAAGACATCCGCTGTAAGTGAGTCGCCGGATCAATATATTGCACTCGCACATTCGCAGGCGCGTTGATTCGAATAGGAGCGTAGTTCAAGATTGCCTTCACACCGGCTTCTACCAATTTATCCGTAACATCTTGGGCGTACGCGGCAGGGGTTGTTACCATTGCCACTTTGACACCCGCCTCCCGGATACTTGTAACCATGTTGGTTACATCCTGAATAACGAAATCGCCAATCATCGATCCGATTTTTTCGGGATCGCTGTCGAAAATTAGCGCTACTTGAAAACCGCGATCTCGGAAACCATGATAGCGCGCCAGCGCATGGCCAACATCCCCCGCGCCAATCACGGCCATATCCCAAACCCGATCAAGTTTCAGAATCTTTTTCAACTGATCGACAAGATATTCGATGTTGTAGCCGGTGCCTTGCTTGCCAAATTCACCAAATTGGGATAAGTCTTTACGAATCTGCGCCGCAGAGATGCCCAAAATTTCACCCAACTCTTGCGACGAGGTTACGAGCCGACCTTCCTGTACCATCCTTTGTAAGGCGCGTAAATATAAAGGTAAACGCCCAATAACAATATCAGGTATTTCAACTTTACTCATCGGTGTCTCCTTAAAAATTGATTAGCCATTATACTTGTTCTTTCTGGCGCAATTATAGCACAAGCACAGTACGATAATTGCAAATGGTATAATCGTATTCGGTTAAAAAATACAACCTTGAATGGATAAATATGTTTATTGATGAAGCAAAAATCACTGTAATCTCTGGCAAAGGCGGCGATGGAGCTGTACATTTCCGCCGTGAAAAATATGTGCCTCACGGAGGGCCGGATGGCGGCGATGGAGGCCGGGGCGGCAGTGTGATTTTAGAAGCCCGAGCAGCCCATAATACCCTGTTTGCCTTTCGCAACCAGCAAAAATATCGCGCCCAGGATGGTTCCCGCGGCAGCAAGCAAAACCAAACCGGTCGCTCTGCCGATGACCTGATCATCCAGGTTCCCGCGGGAACTTTGGTTTACGATGCTGATAGTGACAAACTCCTGGGCGATTTGGTCACGGATGGGGAGCAGTTGATCGTTTGTAATGGCGGCCGCGGCGGACGTGGGAATGCTCGCTTCGCAACCTCCCGCAATAAAGCCCCTCGTATCGGCGAAAAAGGTGAACCGGGCGAAGAACATACCTTCCGGCTGGAACTCAAGCTCATCGCCGATATTGGTTTGGTGGGTGTACCCAATGCGGGGAAATCAACCTTTCTCGCCGCGGTGACTAACGCTAAGCCGAAAATTGCAGATTACCCCTTTACCACCATTTCTCCGAACCTGGGCGTCGCCGAACTTGATTTGGAGCACACTCTGGTGCTAGCCGACATCCCCGGATTGATCGAAGGCGCACATTTGGGGATCGGCCTAGGCCATGATTTCTTGCGCCACATTCAGCGTACCCGGGTTTTGATTCACCTGCTCGATGGCATGGGTGAAGATCCCCTTTTGGATTTTGCTCAAATCAACAGTGAACTGGCTCTCTTTGACCCCGCTTTGAAGGATAAACCCCAGCTAGTGGTTTTTAACAAAATGGATTTGCCCGAAGTGCAGGCGCGCTGGCCCGAAGTCAAGCAAGCGCTTGAAGCGCGTGGTTATGCTCCCTTGTCGATCTCTGCGGTGGCTGGCACGGGTGTGCGCCCGGCCCTTTATCGGGCTGCCGAATTGTTGAATCAGGCTCCACCGCCTGCGCCAGAATCTCAAGAAATCCCGGTTTACCGCCCTGAGAGTGATCCGCGTGAATTTAGCATCAAACGCGTCCCCGAAGGTTGGCGCGTCGTCGGTGAATCCATCGAGCGCGCGGCCGCCATGACCTATTGGGAATTCGATCAATCCATCCGCCGCTTCCAGCGTATTATGAAAGCCCTCGGCATCGAAGACGCCCTTCGCAAAGCCGGCGTTCAAGAAGGCGATTCCGTTTTCATTGGCGAGTTCGAACTCGAATGGCAGGATTAAAACCTTTCCGATGTCATCCCCTTGAATAAACCTCTTGGGCTTGCGATTCCTGACTCATGACAGAAACCCTCGGCATCTTCGGCGGCACTTTTGATCCGCCCCACATTGGGCACCAAATTTTGGCCGCCGAAGCCAAGCAGCAGCTCCAGTTGGATACAGTTCTGTGGGTGCTGACACCCAATCCACCCCATAAACAAAACCAACCCATTACACCGCTTGATCTGCGCTTGCGCCTGGTGCAGGCCGCCATTGCAGATAATCCCGGTTTTAAAATCTCCCGCGTCGAAATTGACCGTCCCTCGCCGCATTTTGCTGTCGATACCGTTCATTTGCTGCAAGAAAAATATCCCCAAGCCCATCTCGTTTATCTGATGGGCGGCGATTCTCTGCGCGATCTCCCCAGTTGGTATGCCGCTCCGGAATTTGTGGAGGCTTGTTATGCCTTAGGGATCATGCGCCGCCCTGGTGATCAGTTCGACCTCAGCCGCCTCGAAACTCAAATTCCCGGAATCACCCCCAAACTCTGGTTTGTTGAAGCGCCTCTGCTTGAGATCGCGGCCTCTCAAATCCGCAGTAGAATCTGGCTGGGGCAGCCATTCCGCTATTATCTTCCCCCAGAGGTTTATCGCATCATCCAGCAATCCAAACTTTATTGCCAACAACAGGAGTAACATGACCACACCCCAAATTCCTGATGCTTTCTCAAATGTTTTTGGCCTGGGTGCTTCTCTGGCTTACTATCCCGCTAAAAGAGGTAGCCGTTGGGGCAACCTGATTGTGATGCTGTTGCTCTTCAGTGGGGCGGGCGCGGCCTTGTTGTGGGGCGCTTACAACGCTTACACCCGCTACCTAAAATTTGGTCCCGCCGTGGTGGTTCCAAGTCTCACCGGCCCTTGGATTTTAGCTGTAACCCTGTTTGTTGTTGCGTTGCTGCTGGCCTGGGGCGCTCTTTCCAATTGGAACAAAGCCGCTGTCGTTTACCAGAGCGGGCTAGCCTACCGCGACCGCAAAGGTTTGAAATCCTGGCGCTGGGATGAAATCAGTTCCCTTACGTCGGCCGTGACCAAACATTACACCAATGGAATCTACACCGGTACCACCCATGTTTACACCCTGTTTAAAAAAGACGGCGAAAAATTAGTACTCAACGACACCCTCACGAACGTGGAAGAGCTTGCCGCCGCTGTGGGTGAACAATTATTTCCCTTGCTCTATGAAGAAATCGCCGGGGCTTACAATCAGGGCACCCTTTGCACCTTTGGCCCCGTACAAATCAGCAAAACCGATGGCATCCAAATTGGCAAAAAAGCATACCCTTGGAACGAAATTGAGCAGGTTGCTATTCAAAAAGGCACGCTTTCGGTCAAGAAAAAGGGCGGCGGTTGGTTTAGCGGGGCCACTGCCACCGCTTCGTCCATTCCCAATTTAGAAGTTATGCTCGCCATCATCGATCAGGTAACCGGTCTGAAAACCGGCTGATTTCCACCCATANNGTTGCTGAGGCCTCCCGAAGTTCGGATTTCGGCCCTTGGCCCCTCGCTGATCCCCCAAACCCACCCTTGAGGGATTTCTGTACCTCCATACGTTTCCGCCCACCCGGGAGCGAAACGCCGCTCCACCCCCACCAACAAGGGAATTGGCCACTCCTGCGCCTGATCGGTGTGGATGTCAACCCGCAGGCCATTTTCGCTCAACCGGAAGGTTTTCTCCACGCCCGCAGACCACATCCGTACTCCATCAGCCAG
>DOTA01000222.1 GCA_003513015.1 Chloroflexota bacterium | reverse complement strand
CCCTGGTCACCCCAGACGGTAAAATTGGCTTTCTATCGGTTTACTTTGATAATCCGCATAACTTCACGCCTGAAGAAACCGGAATTTTACAAACCTTTGCCTCACAAGCAGCTTTGGCAGTAGCGAACGCTCGCTTGCACGCCCGCACCGATATTGCCTTGGCCCAGCGTGTCAATCAACTGACCACACTTGAAGCTGTAGGGCGGGAATTATCCGCGGCTACCCACTCTGAGCATTTATATACCCTCATTTTAGAGTACACCCTGGAAATGACCAACTCTTGCTGCGGGACTGTTGCCATTTATAACCCGGCAACCAAAAATATCGAGGTTAGGGCATTGCAGGGGTACCAGATATCTGATAAATCTTTTCCATTTGATCGCGGCATCACCGGACGCGTTGCCCGAACGGGAAAAATTGCCAATGTCCCGAATATGCTGCAAGACCCTGATTATCTGGATATGCGTCAGGGTGATACGCGTTCCCAACTGAGTGTGCCGATCATCTACGAGAATCGCATCCTGGGGGTAATTACCGTTGAAAGCACCGATTTCAATGCCTATTCTGAAAGCGAAGAATCCTTTGTAACCCAATTGGCCAATCAGGCCGCCATCGACATCATCAATGCCGAGTTGTATCAAGAAACCCAACGGCGCTTGAGAGAACAATCAACACTGTATCAGGTGAGTAACCACCTGGTAGGCGCAGTTTCACCCGATGATGTGGCCGCCGCGATTACCCAGGCAATGAACGCCATTTTACAAGCCCTGGCAATTGGTGTTTATCACTGGTCTGAAGCCTCCCAAAGCTACGCGTTGTTAGGGGAATCCGGCAAGCATTTGCCCGGTCAAATTTCCCAAATCGAGAATATCTACGATCAATTTTCGAAAACGGGTTTCAATCCCCTGGCTGCGACCAACCCCCTGGCCAGGCTGTTTTCTCAGGGATGTGGTGATTGCCAGTTGTTTGTTTTTCCTCTTGAAATAACCCGGCACCCTCCGGGGTTGGTGATCTTGCATCTGCAAAAAGAGCATATTTTGGATGAGAGCGAAACCAAACTCATTCAAGCCATCCTGGCACAGGGTTCGATTGCATTTCAAAACGCCTATTATTTTCAGGAAGCCACCAATGGTCGCGATCGCCTGGCCGCCATTCTCAATTCCATCGAAGAGGGGATTTTAATGGTAGATATTGATGGGCATGTTTTGCTGGCCAACGAGCCGCTTCGAATGCTCACGGGGCTGCCGCTTGAGAAATTTCCACAAAACCCGCTTCAGGAATTACCCGATGAAGTTCTCACGTCGATTGGGTTTAATCAAATTGAAATCAAGAGCCTGCTGGAGACATTGCACCAAAAACATATCCCTATCATGCCCAAAACCGTGGTTGAACCCCACGCTGCCCAAAGCTCGCATGTGATTGAGCGGTATACCACAGCAGTTTGGGGGCGCGACGGTCAGGTGATCGGTTGGATGCTTTTGTTGCGAGATATTACCGAAGCGCGCGAAATCGAGCAGGCCCGCGAGGCCATTACAGAAACGATTGTCCACGATCTTCGCTCTCCCATGAGCGCCATCGTTAGCGCACTGGAGCTGCTCTCCGACTGTATGAATGAACCCGTTGATCGCGAAAATGATGATATTATTATTCGCCAATCCATCCTGGTGGGCCAACGCTCCGCCAACCGGATTCTGGATCTGACGGATGCTTTGCTGGAAATTGCGCGCCTTCAATCGGGTCGAATGGAATTGACTTCCCAAGCGATCGATATGCCACAATTGATCTCTGAATTGTTGTTCGAGTTTACAACCCGCGCCAACAATGATAATGTGATTATCCGCTCGAAAACCACGGATGAACTCCCCCTCGTTTGGGCAGATCGCAATAAATTGAGCCGGGTGCTAACCAACCTGGTGGATAACGCCATTAAATTTACCCCACAAGGTGGGCAAGTTACAATTTCAGTTGAACAGATCTCCGATGATTTTATCGCGGTCAAAGTGCAGGATTCAGGGCCGGGCATCCCAGATGAATATCGCGAAAGAATTTTTGAGCGTTTTGTGCAGGTTCCCGGACAACGTTCAAAGCGCAGGGGAACCGGTCTGGGGCTGACCTTCTGCCGCCTGGCGGTGGAAGCTCACGGAGGCCGCATTTGGGTTGATTCTCACCCGAAAGGTGGCAGCATCTTTACATTTACGCTGCCCATCACCTCACCCGGCAGGGAATCAACCGACTAGCAGCCAACCCTAGGGAACGAGGTTTAGTGCGCTGACCAAGGGGGGCATGCCCTGCCGAGATAACTCAACCGCTCGCAAATGTAAGATCACCCCCGGATACACAAACTGCAAACGCATCAAGGCTGAAGCCGGCAAGACCCAAATCTCCGCATCCGCTGAAACGCAAGCATAAGCATTGCGCGGTTGGTTGAACAGCACCGAACGGGCACCAAAGAACTCACCATCCTCATTCAGTATTCCCAATGGATTCAAATCTTTATCGAAAATCGTTACAGCCCCAGAAATAAGCATATAACATTCGTGCCCCATTTTCCCATATTCAAAGAGCAAGCGTCCGGTGGGTAAATGCCAGGGTTGAAAATCCAGAGCTAAATCTAAGAGCATCACCCAGGGTAAACGGTGAAAAATCGGATGATCCCAAAGCCGCTCTGCGCGCTCGATGGCAGATTGCAAACCCAAGCGCTTGGCAATGGCTTGAAATATTTCAGATTCCAGGCGTAACAATTTCACAGGACCGTGCGCAATCACCGCTAAAGAATAGGTATTCCCCATCAACGCACAACGTTCTCCAATGGAGGTTCCTCGCCCGGCAACCTGAACCCGCTTCGATCCATCCCAGACCTCCGCCAGCCCGGTATGCACAATATATACCGCTCCATCACAGCGATCCCCTAATTCCAGAATAGTTTCGCCAGTTTTCCACTCTGTTATTGTAGCCTTTTGAGCCAGCGAGTTGCGTTCCGCAATAGAAAGGCGTGAATACAAAGGGCAGGCTGAAATCGTTTCAAGTTTTTCAGCCTGTCCGGTTGGAGCTATGGCCTGCCCCACCGATGTCACCATGCCATGTTCGGCAAAAACGATATTTTTCCAAGATTTATGCGAATCGGGGAGTTGTTGTGCCTGCTTAGGAGCGTGCGTCAGGATGATGTGCTGGCTTTTATTAGCCAGCGAATCGAGCACTTCAGAGGTTACCGCCGTGTGGATTGTACCCCCACCGGCATCTTGTACCAGGATGCTAGCTCCCTGGGCAAATTCTAAAAGTTGTTGTTTTCTTGTTGCGCTTAGAATTCCCTGTTTTTCTAGGTCTTCAAACCAGTACTCATCATAGCGCATATCGCCTGAGTAACATAATCCGTTAACCCGCACGGCCAGCGTCGGGATGGTATGGATGGCGTACACGGCTTCAAATCTCTTGCCATCAATTTGCAGAGGATAATCCGGCTCCAAGGGGCTGAAATCAAACAAAACCGCAATATCTTCTTGGGGCAAGGCTAACATAGCGCTCAAAACCCGCAACAAACTGCGATAAATGGTTTCAGATGTGATGACCCGAATGCGGCAGCCACCCATGAGCAAGAGTTCCGGTAAACCGGCGATGTGATCTTCATGGAGATGGCTGATAAAAACTTCTGAAATCTGGTTGGGAGCAATCCCCAAATTGCCCAAACGCATGCGGAGATAGGCAGCTGCATCAAAAAGAGTGGCAGTATCCTCTCCGGTAGCACCAAAATAGGCCAAAAAGCAAGTGGTGATTCCTTCGGGATCGAAGCCGTCACTCCCGCCAATAAATTGCAGGGTGATCTCCTGCCTCTGAATGGGGTGAGGTGGGGCCAACATCAAGGGCATCGGAATCTCATCGATAAGCGTTGAAACCCGTGCGATTTCAACACCATCTTCGAAGAAAATATATTCCTGGCCTTGTAACACAATTTCAACTTGCTCCCCTAAATTGCCCCCATCCATCTCGAGGCTGCGGATTTTCGCTAAATCATCCGATTGTGTCACTCTGCCCAAGGGCGGGTAAAATGACATCGCCGCGCACTCGCGTTTCACCCAGGGGTGGGGAAAATATTCGGCATTCTCAGCCGGGCCAGCGATGGTTTCCTGCAAAATTTGCTCGAGGCGCTGCTTCTGATCTTCTGTCACGGTGATGATGCAAGTTTGATCCTCGCCATTAAAGAAGTAATTGGCGTATAAAAGAAACTCTACGCTGGCATAATTTATGCCCAGGTAAACGAAACCACTCGATCCCAGTTGCTGTCCTACCGGAATATCGGGTGGCAGCAGTACAAACTTGGGAATACTTATTCCTTCAGAACGGAGATACTTTAAGGTTTCCGGAGGGCTATTAACGAGAATATCCCCCAGCTTGGTTTGCACAACATAAGTATTGTTGAGCAATTTTAAAACACGGTTTGGCTGATTGGTTATCATTGTATTGTTTCTTAAAAAGTGCTGTGTTGTAACCAGATTATCCTTAGTTTGTGTAAATATGGTCAATAAGGGAAAGGTACTAAGCCCTCGGGCCGGGTTTCAGCGTACCTTGCCAGGGATTCTCAAGCGCGCTATAATCCCGAAAGCCTTTTACTCGGATTGTTTTTTGAGAGGATTCCTCTATTATGCCTATCTATACTTATCGGTGCGAAAACTGTGGCGTGCAATTTGAACGCCAGCAAAAGTTTTCTGATGATCCATTAAAACGCTGCCCTGACTGTAATAAAAACGCTTTACGAAAAGTATATTTACCGGTGGGAATCGTCTTCAAAGGTTCAGGTTTTTACGCTACAGATAATCGCTCGCCATCGGGTGCACGCAGCAACTCAAAATCCAACACAGATGAGAGTTCATCTGCCTCCAGTGAATCAACGAAAACGGAAAATAACGCGTCCGGCGAAAAAAGCGAAACCAGCAAAACCGAAACCAACGAGAAGGATTAATCCTTTATTTTATAGCGCAAAAATGCTCCCGTTTGGGAGCATTTTTTATTTCAAATAATGGCAATAATTCCCACTTCTATTCATCGTGGCTGTGCAAATCAATGATTACCTCCGCCTCAGGCGGAAAGGGAGAATTTTCGCGCGCAAAATGGAATCCCGCGGCTCCGGCATGCCCACCGCCTCCAAATTTTTGAGCAATTTTTGAGACATCCACCTGATCAGAATAGAGTGTTACGTAAGTTGTCAACTCTCCTTCACTGACCTTTTCTACATAACAATAGCCAATCTGATAACCCAAGGTGCGGATATGCTCGCCCAAATCGCCGGAACTGCGGATGTTGACCGCCAGGGTGCGGTAACCTTCAAAAGTGACGGTGAAACCATATCTGGCGGTGGTCCTCCGAATTTCACGCAAATGGGCATCTCGCAAAACACGCCCCAGTTCAATCAGTTCAGATACCTTTTCGGGGTCATCATCCAACAAAGGGTTCCACAAATCATCATTGTTTGGGCGGGTATAGTTTTGGTATAAACCTTCATTGAAGAACCCCGTATCGGTCTCAGCCCAGCGCCAAATATCGCGATCGCCAATCAATGTGATGGCCTTGGGCACGGCCTGATCGGGGAAAAAATATCGCCAGGTGAGCACGCATGCTGCCTCGGAGGTATCGCGCACGCCCGCCCAATCATCAGCAATGCCTTCCAGTTCATCAATAGCCGATTTGTGGTGGTCGATCCAGGTAAATTGATGGTAAATTGCCAACTGCGCCATCTCTTCTTTGGAAAGCGAAAAATCAACGATCAAGATATGATCAGCCACCACCACCAATTCGAGCGGAAGGCTCTCGCCATAATCCATCTCATAAAGGGTTACTTCTTTCCCTAGCGCCCGGCGGACAATCGCCCCACAGGCCCGGCCATCCGCGTCATTATGGTGCAAACAAAGTATGGTCATAGATTATTCCGTGATTTTCTGGGGGTGGCAGATTTTCCGGGCAAGGGGATCAACCCAAAGCCAGGAAGGGATTGCCATCTGAAATTCAAAGTTGCTCCCGTTATCGAAAGAGGGTCAATCCAGTAAAGCTTTAATCGTTGCATTGGCATTGACCAGGCGCTCGCTCAAAATTCTGGCCAGATATTTATGGAAAACCGCCGCCACATGCGGGTGATCTTTTTCCATGCTGCTCAACGCCTCTAATGAAAGATAATAAACGGTCGTGGGGAGTTCCGTTATCACGTTGGCACTCGCCTGCCGGTTGAGATACAAACCTAATTCGCCCACAATCGTACCATCGCCCATGGCGCGCAAACGCAGGTTCTCACCGGTGGGGCTGGTAAGCTCGACCCGCACCAAGCCGCGGTCGACAAAATAAATGCCTGCGGGCGGCTCTCCTTGCTGAATCAGGATGGTATTGATGGGGATTTTTTGTTTCTCCAGATAGCCAATAAATGTCTCCAAATCACGAACGGCGTCAAAATATTTCCGCAAGCGATTCTTAATTATTGGGATAGAAAACACCGTAAGATCATCCTGATATAGGATTAGATCCTCACACCACTCAACCGCATGATCCAAATCGGGGAACAAGTGAAGATTATCTCCACCCTTCGCCAGGATTCCGCTGACTGAAAGACGCAATTCCACTTCCGGCGAAAGATTCGCCAAGGCTAATTTAAAATCATGCAGATCGGCCAATTGCAGCAAGCGCAAAAAACTATTGATAGCCGATGAATCCACACCATTCACCAGACGGAAATCCATCACGACAAACCGCAAGTGCTCTAAATCGGGGGTATTGGCCCGCTCACGCACCTGGCTGAGCATTTGAAATGCAGTACCGAAGAAAATAAATCCCTGCAATTTTAGGATCAAAATGCTCTCGCCATGATCGCGCAGATAATCCTGATGGTAAATGGAACGGTCAACATTGCTCTGGTAGGTTTTTCCGGTCAGTGAGTTACGCACCAAATTAATTCGGCCGTAGTTGATCGAAAAAACGATCAGGGTTACCAGCATTCCCACAACCACTCCCATCAGGAGATCAACTGTGGCAATGACAATTAGGATCAAAACCAGTACAAAATAATCATATTTGGGCAAAGATTTGCGCGTCTGCACTACCCAATGGTACAACAACCCCAACCCAAAATAGACCAATAGCCCACCAATAATCATACGCGGCAAATATTCCAGAAGGCTGCTCCCCAGGAACAAAGTCAGGGCAAACAAAACCGAAACAAAGACTCCCACCAAACGGCTATGTGCACCAACTTGCTGCGGCAAAATGGAGAGACTGGTTGAGGGATAGCCCATCGGACCTCCACCCAAACTGGTTAACAGGGTTGCTAAACCCGAAGCCTGTAAATCCTGGTCGAAATCGATATCTTCCTTGGTTTCCAATTCGATGCCGCTGTAATTGATCAAAATTGCAATCAAGCCGGTGATAGTCATGATTGCCAATGTTTCGAACTGATCTACAATCGCAACCCAATCTGCCTGTGCGAGCGTTCCTGGGGTCAGCGGCTGCCACAAACTGGAAGCTGGAAAAGGCCCTAACAACCAATCCGTCTGCATTAGCGAATCTAGCGATAAGCCTAAAATTAGCACAAGTGCATAGAACAAAATCAGACCGGCTAATAGCGAAAGGGGCAAAACCGAAAAGTGTTTGATCCGGTTTACCAATACAAAAAGCACTGCACCAAAAATAAACCCCGGTAACCAGCGCAATAATAAGGTAGTATCAAAAAGTTGAGAAAAACCGGCGAGCGTGGTCAGCGAAATCGACATCACCTTCATACCGCCGACCACCAGGAGCCACCCCAAACCCGCCAGAAAGCCACCGATCACGGGGTAAGGCATAAAACGGATCAGTTTGCCCAATTTGAAACGTCCAAAGGTCAGAAAAACGATCCCCACAAAAAAAGATGAGAAGGCCATGCCCACGATGACTGTCACAAATATTTGATCCATCCCCGCACCGTTTGCAATCATCGTTTGCACAATCCCTGCCACAAACAAGGCCTGAATCGGCGCAATCGCGGCCTGTGGATAGGCCACTAAATTGGGGACTGATCCAATCAGACCCACCACCAGCGATAAAACCAGGCCACTGAAAAGCGCCACACCCACACCGCTCGAAACATACGGAGAAAGTTCATCCGAAAATACCAAAGTGCCGTAAATAATGGTATTACTAATGGCAATCGCCCCGGCCACCAGGGCTGCCGTGAGTGTGGGAACGATATTATTAAGTTGGAATTCTTCTTTCAGATTCAGGGATAAAAAATCAGGTTTTCGCATGCCAATCTCGATGGATTACATCATAGTCAGGAGGGGAACTGGCATAAACAACAACACAAACAAAACCAGACCAAATGCTGCCACAGCCTTGCGGCGCGGGTCGAGCGGGGTGATTTGATCCAAGGGTTCGGCATGGAAACGCCCCAGAATGAGCAAAATTACCACCCATAACCACCAACCTGACCAGACCAGGGCCAATAGCACTAAACCAATCAGGATCACCGGCAACAGCTTACGGGCTTTACTGCCGAACAAAACATAGAGCATGTGTCCCCCATCCAATTGACCTGCCGGGATCAAGTTCAGCGCTGTCACCAACAATCCGGCCCAACCCGCCCAGGCTACCTGATTGAGTGTCACATCCAGGCCACCATGCGGCAGAGGGCTGCCCGTGAAGAAGTAGCGCAGCCAGTATAAAATGGGACTCATTCCCTGAAAATCAGCTGGTTTGGGCAGCCATTCGCCAAAAACGGCAAATTTTGCCAACAAATAGAGAATAGAATTACCCTCAAAACCCTGGCCTGAGATCAAATACGTTGGAAGCTCATGCAATTTTGAAGTGTATAAACCGAACAATAAAACCGGAATGGCGACCACCAAGCCCGCATACGGCCCTGCCGCGCCAATATCCAAGAGAATTTTTTTGTTTTTGGGCGGCTCTTTCAACTGAATGAAAGCTCCCATCGTGCCAAAAACGCTTAACGGGAAAGGCAGAAAATACGGCAAAGTCACCGCGGATTTATGGTAACGCGCCGCTGTGTAGTGACCAAACTCGTGCGCTAGCAAGATTGCCAACAAACTGACCGCAAAAGGCCAGCCCGTCCATAACTTTCCTAAAACCAACCGGATCATTTCGAGGGGGTTATCGCTGACCGCCCCATCATAAGCGTACAAGGCACCCGCTAGCAAAACGCTAAAGATGGTAATGATGAACAATATCAGATTGATCCACGGATTAGAAGGCTTCGGTTCGAGCACCCCTTCCAATAAAAGAATGGTTTCGCGCCCCTCTTCCATTCGAAATAAAGGCGTCATTTGATGCTGGCGCACAGCCTGCGAGAGTTGGTCATAGGCCTCCGCCGAATCGAGGAGTAACTTACCCCGGTAACGCACCTGAAAATTTTGTTTTTGCGTGCCCCAGGTGGTCTCGTCAATGCGCATCACGCGCGCCACCAGCGGCGTTATAGCATCTGATTGCGGCGTGACAAATTCTGAATTTGGAATTTGAAGTGCGGAATCGTTCATCGGCGTTAGTACCCCCCGGCAGTTTTAATAGAAGCTACCGTTATAGCACTTAATCCGTTAGCTTCTTTCATCAAATTAGAAATCTTTTCTGCATTCATCAGTTCAATCTCGATCAATAAAAACCCAAATTCAGCAAAATCTTCATTTCACATTAAACAGAGGCGGGAGTGGATGGGAGTCGNNGGGAGCCCACCGGGACCCAACCACTCCCGAATTTCAGGCCGATTATACCGCAGGAAAATCAATCAAACGTTAGCCCAGAATATTCACGTTAACAAATACAAACGTCAACTGTCAGAAAAAATATGTGACATACTTCCGTTGACATGGCTTTTAGCGAATGGTAACCTTGCCACAGATAGAAATACCCAATTGAAACTAAAACAAGGAGAAATTTGCCATGGTAATGAAAATTCTAGACGACTGCATTTCTTGCGCTGCTTGCGAACCCGTTTGCCCCACCGAAGCTATTTTTGAAGGCGANNGTTGATTGCATTGTTCAAGCATAGTTGACCCACCGCAGCTTACATCACTGTTTCATCACAAATAGAACAATGTAAACAAAAGCCCCCGCAATGCGGGGGCTCCTTATTTAAAGACCTCCGAGGTTTAGACAACCTGGGAGGTCTGGTGTTTAGGCCTCCTCAAATCTAAACCGCCAAACCGCGACCCCGAAACATAGCGCGCCAAAGGCCAGCAGCACCGCCGCCGGGAGCAACACCGTTTCCAAACCCTGGCCGCGCACGATGATATTTTTGAAACCATCCATCGCCCAGGCCAACGGCGTGAAGTGCGCTACCTTCTGAAAAGATGCGCTGGTAAACTCCAGCGGCATCCAGGCACCTCCCAACCCCGAGAGAATAAACATCGGGATCAACGAAAAGATCACCACCTGATCGGCGGTTTTCGACAGCGCGCCGATCAATAACCCCAGACTGGCGGCGAAAATCGAAGTAGCCAGTGCCATCACCAGGGTTGCCAGGGGAGCACTGGAATAAGGCACATCCAAAACCAGTTGGGCAAACCCGATCAACAGTGTGAACTGCATGAAAATCATCACCCACATCGCCAGAAAGTGCCCCAAGAGAATTTCAAACCGCCGCATGGGCGTGGTCAGCAAGCGCCGCAGCGAGCCCGATTTGCGTTCCAGTACCAACACTTCCGACGCGCCGATCAACCCGGCGATGGCAAACTGCACCATCATCCCCGCGGAAGATTGGGCAAAGGCATTATCCGAATATACCGCTGCGGCAGCATCCTGCACCTGCCCAGTTTGGGCGGTTTTCAACGATATGCTGGGATTGGCCCAGGCGGTGACCGCAGCGCTCAAACCGGCTTCCAGGTAGGTTTGCTCGGCGGTGGCATCTGCGAAAGGCTGCAACGCCGTGCGAGCTTGAGCGCTGAACTGCGCGGTTTGCGCCACGTTCGTCAAGCGGCTGGCCGCGTTTTGGATGGCCCATTGGGCCGTGGTTCCCGCGCTGCTCTGGGGGTTCAGGATCACCGTCAACTGCGGGGCTTCACCAGCCAGCAGGGCCGCGCTGTATCCGGCGGGGATCACCACGATGGCGGCCAATTCGCCCTTATCTATCTGGGCGGTGAGAGTTTCGAGGGTCTGGTCATCTTCGGGGTAAAGTGGCCGCACACTCTCCGAGCGGGAGAGAATTTCATAGAACGGGGTTACTAACGAACCCTGATCCTGATCCACCAGGATCACTGGAATCCGGGGATCCGTTTCGCCGCCGGATGATCCAAAAATGACGCCAAACATCAGGGTGAATCCAATCGGCATTACCACCATAAACAGGGCGGCTTTCCAATCTCTGAAAATTTGTAATAAGTCGTTGAGTGCTAAATCAATGATACGCATGGTTGGTTCCTCACATTCGTTTGATAGAACTTAGGTTTACCGCGGAGTTCGCGGAGTGCGCTGAGAAAAACATGATAAAAGCTCTGCCATCTTTGCGCTTTCAACGGTAAAACTAGTTGCGAGATTTACGCAAAGCGGCTACGAAAACGCATCACGCCCACACCAAAGAAAACTGCGGCCCAGAGCAACAATACCAGGGAAGTGCCGAGCACATCGGCGGGCGCGCCGCCTTGCATGGAAGTTTGTAAGCCTTGCACGGCCCAACCCTGAGGTACCAGTTTGGAGGCGGTATAGACGAATTGCGGCGGGTTGGGCATGCTGGCCACGAAAATCGGCAGCATCCCTATCATGCCCAGGATGGTCACGCCGCCGCCGATCATGGCCCCGGCCTGGCGCTCCGTTTTGACAAACGAAATCAGGAAGATGCCGAAGCAGGCCGCGGCGAGTACGGTGGCCCCCACCACGGGGGTCAGGGTTGCCAGGCGGCCCCACTCGATTTGAAAGACCAACTGCCCGAAGCCGATCAGCACAACCATTTGCACGGTAATGGTCAGGATTCCCGCCAGGATTTTGCCGCCCAGGATGGCAGCTTGCGGCGTGGGAGTGGTAAATAGGCGGGGCAGCGTGCCGCGATCATTTTCGCTGATGATGGTCTGGGCATTGCTGGCCCCGGTGAAGAAAACGTACATCACGGTCATTCCGACCAAAATGATGCCCACGATCCCGGTGCTGCCGTTGGTGGTGACGGTTTCACCCGTTGGGGTTTGGATCGCCAGCGGGTTAGTAGGGTTTTCACCTCGGGGCAGCGCCCGCACTTGTTGGAGATAACTGCCCACCACGGCTTGGAGCGTGGCCTCATCCAGCGGCTGGCCAGCGGCTTCAAGCTGCTCAAAGGTAACTTGCAAGGTGATGCCAGAGCCGACGAAGCTATCCACGAGTTGTTGTACGACACTTTTAACGATGCTGGGACCGATGGTTAGGGCGGGGTCTTGATAGAATTCGATCTCGGCGGTTTGGGCGGGAACGGTGAGGGCCGCGGAGAGATTGGCGGGCAAGATGACAACAACTCCGGCTTCCTGGTTGTCGACTGCGGCCCGAGCCTGATCGGCATCTTCGAGGAGGGTCACGACCATCAAATCGGCGAACCCCTCCGATTGCAGGATTTGGGTCAGGTAGCCACCCAGGGAGTTCATGCCGCTAGCAGCCAAACTGTCGGCAATCCCTTCGGGGGCCGCGCCAAAGAGCGCGGGATCAAACTGTAATTCACCGGCATCCTGGTTGACCAGAATCACCTGCGTTACCGGGAGTTGAAACTCTTCTTCATCGCCGCTGCCGCCAAACATCACGTAAAACATACCGGTTAACAGAAGCGGGACGATAAACATCATCACCAGCGCAAACAGGCTGCGGAAGTGTTGAGTCATGTCTTTGAGGGCAATATCGAAGGTCTTTTTCATTTTAGTTTCTCCAAACAACCGCAGACGGCGGACCGCTGTCAGAGGTAAAAGTGGCGGTCGGCCGTCGGTGGTCTGTCGTCAGTCACGCAACGCCCGCCCGGTGAGATGCAAAAAGACCGCTTCCAGGTTGGGTTCCTGGATTTCGACCGAGGTGATGCGGGATTCGGCTTTTGCGGCAGATTCGAAGAGATCGGGCAATACCAGATTGCTGTCATCGACCAGCAGGGTCAGGTGCCCATTTTCGGCGGTGACTTGCCGCACGCCAGCAATGGCGCGCCAGACTTCGATCACACGATCCGAGGCAGAGTTGAGGGTCAATTCAATGCGGTCGTATTCGCCTACGATTTTGACCAGTTCGTTGTGCGTGCCGCGGCCAATGATTTTGCCATGATCCATGATGGCGATATGATCCGAAAGCTCTTGGGCTTCTTCCATGTAGTGGGTGGTGTAAAGCACGGTCATGCCCTGGCGGTTGAGTTCCATCACGCTATCGAGGATGTTACGGCGGCTCTGCGGGTCAATGCCGACGGTGGGTTCATCCATGATGACCACGGCGGGTTTGTGGAGCAGAGCGATGCCGATGTTCAGACGGCGCTTCATGCCGCCGGAATATTTACTGACGCGGCCTTTTTGACGATCGCTGAGACCGATGATCTCCAGGATTTCATCCACGCGCTGTTTGAGCGGCGCGCCTCGCAAGCCGTACATTTTGCCCCAGAAGGTGAGGTTCTCACGGGCTGAGAGATCTTCATAAACGGCGATTTCTTGCGGCACGACCCCGAGGGCGGTTTTGGCACCCTGGGGATCGCGCGCCACATCGAACCCGGCCACACTGATCTGGCCCTGGTTGGGGCGCAGCAAGCCCGAAATCATCGAAATGGTGGTGCTTTTACCCGCGCCATTGGGGCCGATCAGGCTGAAAATCTCGCCGCGCTGCACTTCGAAATCAATGCCCTGCACAGCGTAGACTTCGCCGAAATCTTTGTGTAAATTTTGAACCTGGATAGCTATTTTCTGATCGGTCATCATATTTTCTCCTAACTCGAATTCTGCAATAATCATGCAGAAGAGCAAAATTCACCAGAGATGAACAGAAATGAACGTTTTTGTCTTTGTTGATCCCCGTTTATCTCTGGTTGATATTTGATTTTACACAAGTCTTTCTCATCAACCCGCTTGCGGCTTGCAGCTTGTGACTTGCAGCT
>DOTA01000311.1 GCA_003513015.1 Chloroflexota bacterium | reverse complement strand
GGAGCCGACACAGCCGCCACATCTTACACTCTCAAGGCCGCCATCGAAAAAATCGGCGCGTTCGACCTGATTTTCGCGGGGCGGCAGGCCATCGACGGCGATACCGCCCAGGTCGGCCCGCAAGTGGCCGAAAAACTGGGCATTCCCCAGATCACCTACGCCGAATCCGTGGTGGATTTAAAGGGACGCGAGATCATCGTCAACCGCGCCTTTGATCTGGGCAGCGAGTTGGTACAGTGCCAATTGCCCTGCCTGCTAACCGTAGTTTCCTCCGCCAACCAGCCGCGGCCGCCCTCGGTGCGCAAAAAGATTGCCGCCAAAATGGCCGCGATTCCGGCAGAATATCCTGATTTATTGGAAAAACACCCGAATTTTGAATCCGCGGAGGCCCTGGAAGACCACCTCGTGGATCGGAATCTGAAGATCACGGTCTGGACCGCGGCGGATCTCGTTGTGGATGAAGCCGACTTGGGTTTGAGTGGCTCCCCCACCCAAGTATACAAGGTCAACTTTGTGGTGCTCGAAGCCACCGAGAGCAAAGAGATCGCCCCCACCCCGGAGGGGATTCGGGATTTGATTGATGAGTTAGTGAAGGAATACATTGTGGGGTGAAAGAGTAGCGAGTCAAGAGGCGAGAGTCGTGAGTAAAACTACTCTCAACTCACAGCTAACAACTCACCACTCTCCANNGATCGCGTGCTGTTGGCCGATCACCCCGAACTGGCGCTGTATCGCACCCTGCCCTACACCCGCGTCGCCCTGGATTTGGTCAAAGCGCACCAGCCCTATATTTTTCTGATCGGCGCGACGCCCGTGGGGCGCGATCTGGCCCCCCGGGTGGCTAGTGCCCTCAATGTGGGTTTGACCGCCGACTGCACCGACCTGCAAATCGGCGATTACGAGTTGCGTAAAGAGAAGCAAATTTACAAGGATTTGCTCTACCAGATTCGCCCGGCCTTTGGCGGCAATATCATCGCCACGATCGTCAACCCCAAAACCACGCCGCAAATGGCCACCGTGCGCGAAGGCGTGATGCAAGCCAACCAACCTGATGCCCAACGGCGCGGAGAGATTGACAGGGTCACGCCCAACTTTGAGCCTGGCGATTTCGCCCTCAAAGTGCTTAGCCGTGAAATGCGCCAGCCCAAGGTGCGGCTCAAGGATGCCTCGGTGGTTGTGGCCGGGGGTGGCGGGGTCAACAACGAAGCAGAGTTCCATTTGATCGAGGAGTTGGCGCACGTTTTAGGGGGTGAAGTGGGCGCCTCCCGGGCCGCGGTGGACGCGGGATTCGTCACGAGCGAGCACCAAATTGGGCAAACGGGAGCCACCGTGAGGCCGCGTCTGTACATCGCCGCGGGCATCTCCGGGGCTATCCAGCATCGCACCGGGATGGATGAATCCAATAAAATCATCGCCATCAACACTGATCCTGAGGCACCCATCTTCCAGGTGGCGCACTACAAAATCGTCGGCGATCTGGCCGAGGTGCTGCCGATGTTGATCCAGGCGCTGCGGGAGAAAGCCCGGTAACGTAGAATTTTAAACACAAAGGGAACGAAGGGCACAAAGTTTAATGCCTTTCCTTCGTGACCTTTGTGTCCTTCGTGTTTAGAGAATGAATTATGAGCGATAATTTTTTTACCGATAATCAGGATATTCAATTTCGATTGGCACAACTTGATTTGCGCGAGGTACTGGAATTAAAAGAGCGAGGCTATAGCTACGCCGCCACACACACCGAGGCCCCGCACAATTACGCCGACGCGCTGGAAAATTACGGCATTATGCTCGAAGTGTTGGGCGAGATTTGCGCCACGGTGATCGCCCCGCGCGCTGCCGAGGCCGATGAAGAAGGTGCGCAGTTCCAGACGGGCGAGGTACAGTATTCGGCAGCCACGCAAGAGGCACTGCGAACGCTCAACCAGGCTGAGTTGATGGGTGCCATGCTGCCCTGGGAATACGGCGGCATGAACATGCCCGAAACGATTTACCAGTTGATGATCGATATGGTTTCGCGGGCCGAAGCTGGGCTGATGACGGTTTTTGGCCTGTTGGAGATTGCCCTGGCGATCAACGAATATGCTGACGAGGAAGTTAAAGCGCGCCTGCTGCCCAAATTTGCACGCGGCGAAGTGACCGGCGCCATGGTGCTAACCGAACCCGATGCCGGTTCTGACCTGGGTGTGGTGCAAACGCGTGCCACCTATGATGAAACTGCCGGTCACTGGCGTTTGAACGGCGTGAAGCGTTTCATCACTAACGGCAACGCCGATGTGCAACTGGTGCTGGCCCGCAGCGAAGCAAACACTACCGACGCCCGCGGTCTCTCGATGTTTGTGCTGGAGCGGGATGCCAGCGTAAAAATTCGCCGCATCGAAAACAAAATGGGCATTCACGCCTCGCCCACTTGCGAAATCCAGTACAACAACACGCCCTGCTGGCTGGTTGGCCGCCCACGCTTCGGGCTGATCCGCTATGCCATGGCGCTGATGAACGGGGCGCGACTGGCGGTTTCATCGCAAGCCATTGGGATTGCCGAAGCAGCTTATCGCGAAGCCCACAAATATGCCCACGAGCGCGTGCAGTTTGACCAGCCGATCATCGCTTTGCCCGCTGTGGCACGCATGTTACTCTCGATGCGCGGCGAGATCGAAGCCGCCCGCGCCTTGGTGGTGACCACCGCTCAAATCGTGGACCGGCTCAAAGTCTACGATCATTATCTGGCAGAGGGCGATAAATCCTTCCGAGCAAAACAAAAGGAAGTTGCCAGTTTAGCGGATGTGCTCACCCCGTTAAGCAAATATTACGCCACCGAGATGGCCAACCGGGTGTGCTACCAGGCCATGCAGATTCACGGCGGCGTGGGATACATGCGCGAGTTCAACGTGGAGCGCCACTACCGGGATGTGCGCGTCACCAACATTTATGAGGGCACCAGTCAATTACAGGTGGTCGCGGCCTTGGGAAAACTGCTCGGCCACGCGTTGGACGGTTTGCTCAGTGATTGGGCGGCCCAAGACTACGGCCCCCAACTGGAAACGTTCAAAACCCAACTGGTGGAGGTCAATGCCCTGCTCCACCAAGCCGCGGAGGCGCTTAAAGCCCAGGAGCAAGCCATCATTGATTACTACGCCGTTGATCTAGCCGACATGGCCGTTTACCTCGTCAACGCTTGGTTGCTGCTGCAAGATGCCCTGGTTTCGGCGCGCAAAGCCGATGTGGTGCGCGTCTACATCGGCGAGCACCTGCCCAAAGTCCACGCGGCCGCTGAGTTGATCCTGGCTGCGGATCAAACCCCGTTGGTGGTGAGTGGGGTGGTACTGGGAAGTATGTAACTTGTAACTGAATCGGCTGGTGTTCACACCAGAAAAGGAGCACAAATCATGGCAATGAGCGAGAAGACATCGATTTCAAAGATGGGGACAGTTCGCAAATTCCTGAAAGAAGGCACCTGATCACAAACGATCATGAGCATCGTTGATGGCTCGTTCGATCATCCCCTGGAACTGGAGGAGCGCGCCGCCATGCCCTTTGCGGGTGGCATCCTGCAATATGGGTTCCAGTGCGGCATGCTTTGGGGCGCGGCATTGGCGGCCGGGGCAGAGGCATTTCAAAAGTACGGATCAAGCCCGCAAGCGGAAGCGGTTGCCATCCTTGCAGCCCAAAAACTGGTGGAAACCTTCCGCACCAACAACAAAAGCATCAATTGCGCCGACATCACACATTTAGACAAAACCTCATCTCCGATGAACATGGTGGTGCAGTTTTTAGTAAAAGGGAAAGTCATTGGCTGCTTTCGTATGGCTGCGAATTATGCTCCCGCAGCTTTTGACGTAATTGATGAAACGCTGGCAGATGAATCACTCGAAACGCTCTCCCATCCGGTGAGTTGTGCCTCTCTGTTGGCACAAAAATTAGGCGCATCTGATTTGCAAACGGTGATGGCCGCGGGATTTGCNNGCCGAACTGGTTGATTTTAATGACCCGAAAGCGGCCGCGATTGTTGACAAATTCGTAGAGCTAAGCGACTATGAATTTGAGTGCGCCGAAATCGTCGGACGCAAGTTCGAGAGCGTCAGCGACCATGCCGAATACATCCGCAACGGAGGTTGCGCCAAAATCATCGAAGGTTTGGCAAGTTCTTGATAGGGAAAACGCATGAAAGCAATCACCTATACAAAATTCGGCCCGCCAGAGGTCCTTCAACTCGTAGATGTGCCCAAACCTATCCCCAAAGAGCATGAAGTTCTGATCAAAATTTATGCGGGCACAGTCACGATCGAGGAACCGGGATGGCGCGCTTCCCCTGGTTTCAATGGTTTTCTTAAACCCAGAAACCCGATCTTAGGCGAGGAATTCGCCGGAGAAATTGAATCTATTGGCAAGGCTGTCACAAAATTCAAAGTCGGTGACCAAGTATATGGGATTGATTCGTTTGGCGCGCACGCCGAGTATAAATGTATCTCCGAAGATAAAGCCCTGGTGGCAAAACCTTCCAACTTGAGCTACGAGGAGGCCGCGGCTATCCCCAATGGAGCTTTGACAGCCCTGCCCTTCCTCCGAAACAAAGGGAATATCCAAAGCGGGCAAAAAGTTCTGATTAATGGAGCCTCCGGATCGGTGGGAACTGCCGCGGTCCAGATTGCCAAATATTTTGGGGCAGAGGTGACCGGGGTGTGCAGCACTCCCAATATTGAGATGGTCCAATCTCTGGGAGCCGATCAGGTGATCGATTACACCCAAAATGATTTCACCAAAAACGGCAAAACTTATGACATCATTTTTGACACGGTTGGCAAACGTTCGTTTTCAGAGTGCAAAGGCTCACTCACGGAAAATGGCGTGTATCTGACCACGGTTCCCACTCCCGCAATTATGCTTAAAGCGATATGGCCAGCAAAGCACGGCAAAAAAGCAGGATTCGTGGCAGCGGGATTGCGATCTGCAAGCCAGAAGATAGAAGACCTGCTCTTTATTAATGAACTGATTGAAGCAGGGAAACTAATCGCGGTGATAGATCGACGCTACCCGTTGGAACAGCTGGCCGAGGCCCACCGATATGTTGCAACAAAACGCAAAAAAGGAAATGTAGTCATCACGGCACCGCACAATCACGCAATCTGACATCGATTGATTTGTTTCTCTGTATACTTTTCCCCTCACTCGCATTATAATTCCCACCTTATTGGTAAACTTTTTCTCGCCAAAGGAGATTTGAAATGGGACTTTTAACCGGAAAAACCGCCTTAATTTTTGGCATTGCCAACAAAAACAGCATCGCTTGGGGCATTGCGCAGGCCTTCCACGAGCAAGGCGCTCAACTGGGCTTCAGCTATGCCGGAGAAGTGCTCGAAAAACGCGTCAAACCACTGGCCGAATCCCTCGGTGTGGATTTCGTAGAACCCTGCGATGTTTCCAGCGATGAAGATATTGCCGCCGTTGCCGCCAAAGCCCAAGAACGCTTCGGCGGAATCGACATTTTGGTGCATTCCATCGGCTATGCCAATCAGGATGATCTCAAAGGCTGCTATTACCACACCAGCCGCGCGGGATTCCACCTGGCGATGGATATCAGCGTTTATTCCTTCACCGCCCTGGCGAGATCCTTCCAACCGTATTTTCGCCCAGGCGGCTCGCTGCTGACCCTAACCTATTATGGTGCCGAGAAGGTTTCACCGCATTACAACGTGATGGGGGTGGCCAAGGCGGCCCTGGAGGCCTCGGTGCGCTACCTGGCCGCCGACCTGGGCGCCGAGAAGCAGGTGCGCGTGAACGCGATCAGCGCCGGCCCGATC
>DOTA01000190.1 GCA_003513015.1 Chloroflexota bacterium | reverse complement strand
GGGGTAATCGGGCTGGGCCACAGGCCATATTGTTTTTTGGTTTTCTTTTCAGGCATGGCGCTCTCCAGTTTTGTTAGATGATTGAGTGTTACTGGGTTCCATAAAACTGATTCAATTCACCGATTTTTGGTTACAACTCAGGCACCTCGATCGATGCCATTTTCACCGCAAAGACACAAAATCACGAAGGAAGTGCAAAAATTTTTGGGTTTTCTTGGTGTCTTCGTGCCTTCGTGGNNTTTGTTTTAGGCTGAGCAGTTACGCTTTTTGTATAGAACACAACGGCTCGAAGGTTAGGCGGTGAATAGGTGAGGGGCCAAGTTTCTCGATGGCAGCCTGGTGAGCGGCTGTGCCATAGCCTTTGTGTTCGGCCAAGCCATAACCGGGGTATTGTTGATCTAGCTCACAAAGTATAGCATCTCGTGCCGTTTTTGCCAAAACCGAAGCCGCGGCAATGCTCAGGGAGTGGGCATCGCCCTTGGGAAGCGAGGTCTGCGGGATGGGCAGGTCTGGCAGCGTGATGTAATCGATCAATAAATGATCGGGGACCACCGAAAGGGCTTGAATAGCCCGTTTGACGGCCAGTTTGGTGGCGGGTGAGATGCCCAGGGTGTCGATTTCACCTGCGGAGGCCAGACCCACCCCAAAAGTCACCGCAGCTGCTTGGATAGCGCGGGACCAGGATTCTCTTTGGGGGGGAGTCATCTTTTTGGAATCGCGCACCCCGCGTAATTCCAGAGTGAAGTTCGTGATTTGGGGCAAAATCACGGCGGCGGCGGCCACCGGCCCGGCTAAAGCGCCGCGTCCGGCTTCATCAATCCCGGCCACCCACAGCGCGCCATTGGCCCACAAAGCGCGCTCCAAATCGAGATGAGGCCAATCCGGAGGGGGCAGGGTACTCATGCTTATTTGTTGTAAAGCCCGCGCAACCGATTGCGGTGCATAGTCAGGATATCAATGAGCATGTGAAAGGCATCTTTGAGGGGGTTGAGTTTGGTTTCAGGGTTGAAATACCAGGGAATAGGTAATTCAAAAATCCGGTAGCCGCGCAATCGGGCAATATAGAGCACTTCAATATCGAATGACCAGTTGAGGATGGTTTGGCGCTGGAAAATATCTTCGGCGATGTCGGCGTGGAACATTTTGAAGCCGCATTGCGTATCGTTCAAACCGGGCAAAGCCAGGGTGCGAATCAGCAGGTTGATGGCGCGCCCGCCCCAATGCCGGTAATCGGGTTCATTGTAACGCACCGAACCGGGAGCTTCGCGCGAGGCGATTACGATTTCGCCGTTTTCAAGTAGGGGCGGCAAAAAACGGTTGATTTCGGTAATGGGCATTGATAGATCGGCATCGCACATGAAGCGATATTGTCCGCGGGCCTGGAGCATTCCGGCTTGCACAGCCAGCCCCTTGCCCCGAGCTTCGAGATGGATGGCCCGATATTGCGGATAATTTTGGACATATTCTTGGGCTACTTCGAAGGTGCGATCATGGCTGCCATTTTCGACCACGATAATTTCTGTCTGATAGGTCTGTTGCTGCAAAAAGGCGTGGATTTTTGCCAGCGTGCCGGGCAGGCGGTTGGCTTCGTTGTAGGCCGGGATGATGATTGAGAGCAAAGGCTGAATTGCCATAAGGCTGAATTCCGTTATCAGACGAAAAAATTGTATTTAGGTTGCTGATGTGAGGAGATCGTTCAGCAAGGCGATGTTATTTGTGATGAGATTTTCCCAAAAATCGTGTAAATTTTGCTCGGGGAAAAAATCGAAAATCTGCTGCTGCAATTCATTTTCTGTGTTGAGCAAGCGATAGTAGGCTTCCGCAGCAATGCCCTGTCGGGCAGCAAAAACTTCAACGGTTTGGATGGCAGCCCCGGGTTTTAACTGCTCTGTGAGAAAAGCTTGCCAGGCTTTAAGGTGCTTCAGATCCACAAAGGGCAGCCAATCTTTGGGGTCAACCTGCCCCAGCCCTGAACGAACCTGCCCGTTGAGGTTTTCTAAAATTTCGAAATCTAAATAAGCCCGCAGAACATTGTGCAAATAGAGGCGCTCACGGAAATTTTTCCAACCGGCGTGGGGGCCAAAATAGGGTTCGAAAATCTGTTCAACCCAAAACCAATCGGCTTGCAGATGACATAAATAGCCCGAAATAAACACGCCCTGTTCGCCATCGCGCAGGCCCGCGGGCTTCAACGCAGGCTGGTCGCTGAGCATCTGCTCCCAGGCCGGCGCACAGTTCTCTCGCATGGGCAGGCGATAAAAGTGGGTTGCCTCGCGTGATTGACCCGAGATCACCTGAACATCGGGGGCGATATTTCCCAGCAAAAAAGCGGGGAAACATTGAGAAATCCGCTCGCACGCCGCCACTTTGAGATCAGGGTGTTCAAATAAAACTTCAGCAACTCGCAAATGATAAAAAGGCGTGGGCATTTGCGCATTATACCAGTGGGAGAAAATTCGAACCTGGGCTTGGATATTTTCGGATTTGAATAAACGATGGGTGCATTACCTTAAAATGCACCCACAAATACTTGTTTATTTTGATAATCCTGAATTTTTTGCTGGCTTCGAAGCTGTTTTGGGCCATCGAAATTTAGATGATCGGCACGCCTATCAAAGCATCTCGCTCGGAGGCCGCCGGCCCTGCCACAATCACTGACGAGCCATTTTTATCGATGAGGCGAATATCTTCGCGTACTTCAAAATCGTTGCCTTCATAGGTTTTGCGAGCGCCGGTTTTGAAGCGTTTGCCATCTTTCAAGCGTTGTACCAGCGCTTCACGCCCAAGCATCACTCGATCCGAAAAAACAAAGCCATGCCGTTCAAAGGCCCGCACCCAATCGATTTCGCCCTGTGGTTTATAGTGTACGGCAACCACAACACCATCATACGCTTTCTTTTTGATCATTTTCTACTCTCCCATATCAGAATTAATCTCTGTGATTTTAAAATGCTGTGTCCAATTTTACCAAGAATCCGGCTATCAAACTTGGGATCGCGGAAAATCCCGATCGAGCGGATTATTCGGTGAGGCGGAGGCTGTTTTTACCGGGTTCCCCTCACACCATGCAGGAACAACCCAAAGGGCACGAAGCAAATCAAACCCATCACGGCAACTACTACGAAATCTTCCACCGGGAAAGGCACCCCGGCCACCCAGGGCTGCAAGAGAAAGAAAGCTAATAATCCGACAAACAACATAGAGGCTGCAAAGAGCAATCCCAAAGCGCTGACATATCCCCAGGGATTTCGGCGCAACAGCAAAATGCCGCCCACAATCCACAGCAAGGAAAGGGTTGTGTCGGCAATGGCGAGCCCGATTTCGGTCATCGGGAGGGAAGTTTTTTCCGCAAGTGCTGCCGCAATCACGCCAATGACTCTGGCGATGAAAAATACGCCAAATATAAGCATCACCCAACCTGGAAACTTGATAGGCACACGACCGGAAAGCCGCATGTACACCGCGGCGTGGTCAATGCTGCGATACAGATCAAACGTTAGATAGACACTCAACAGAACAATGGCGAGATATAACAGCGTGAACCAACTGAGGGGCATCCCCAACAGGTAAACCAGGTAGTTGTAGAATCCATAGAGCAACGCGCCAGGCCAAAGCAGCAGCCCCAGCCACTTGCCGCGCCTGGCTGCCCACAACGACCCCAACAACATCGGCAAGCCAATGATGAGTGTGACAAGATCGTTTGGAATAGAGGATTGCTGCAATGCTTCGCTGGGATACAAAATGGTGGCAAAAAACACTCCAGCCAGAGAGGCCGCGGCCGTTAACGCGGCAACGCTGAGAGAACCGATATAGACCAAAGAAAGCTCACGCTTCAGCGGCAAAGATTGGAGGGAGTTTTGTGGCTCTACCATCACAGATTTGAGGCGCTTTCAGTCACCCAAGCTCAGTTTTGAAGGCAGGGTTTTGGCCCAGGCCCGGATAGCATCCCAATCGCGATGATCACCTTCCGACCAGACGCCAAACAACACGCTCAGGCGAAATTTCAGGCGGTCGCCAAAAGAAGGAATTTTGCGTATCTCCAGCACCCCAGCAAACAAGCCTTCGCTGACTGGTTGCGCCAGATTCCGCACCGGTAAAAGCCAATCCGAAATCTGCGAGCGGTATTTTTCACCGTTGCGCATGGCTAAAGTCATGCATACAGCGAATAGGGCTACGGGTTTTTGGTGCAGCGCCTCGCGGTGGGTTTGCAGGAAGTGCATCGCTTCCGGCAGCCATTGCCGGTTTTGAATGGCGCTGCCCGCTACGACTGCGGCATAATAGGACAGACTCTGAACTTCTTGCATGGGCAGAACATCTACGCTAAGGCCACTTTCAGTCAAAGTTTTGGCAATGGCCTCCGCCACACCCGCAGTTGCCCCTGCGCGAGTGGCATAAGTTACCAGAATTTTGGGGGTTTGGGGCATATTCGACATTTCAGGCACGCTCGTTTATCCTTTCGCCAACTTGCCAGCGACCCGCTTGCAGCAAAAAATTATCAATCAAGCGCGTCTGGCCTACATAGACTGCCATCGAAAACAGCGCATCGTCTTCAAGCATGTTCAACTCTTCCAACGTATCCGGATGCGCCACTGAAACGTATTGTAAATGTGCCAGGGATTCGCCCTCGATTTCGGCGATCATTACCTGTCGTAGGTTTTCGGCCACACGATCTCCAGCTTCGTAAGCGGCTTTTGCTGCCCGCAAAGCACGCGAAAGCACCGTGGCCGCCTGCCGCTGCTCAGGATTTAAATAAGTATTTCGGCTCGACATCGCCAAACCATCGGTCTCACGGATCAACGGACAAATCACAATTTCCAGAGGAAAGTTCAAATCCCGGGCCATCTGCCGAATCACCACCGCTTGTTGGGCATCTTTTTGCCCAAAATAGGCTTTGTGCGGCTGCACCCCATTGAAAAGTTTAGCTACTACCGTGGCCACCCCGCGGAAATGCCCCGGGCGGCGCGCCCCTTCCAGAGTTTGGGTAACACTCTCAACATCCACCCAGGTTTGATACCCAGCAGGGTACATCACCTCATTCGTGGGCAGCCAAACCAAATCAACACCGGCCACCTGCAAAAGCGCCAAATCCTTTTCCAAATCGCGCGGATAGGCCGCCAAATCTTCCTGCGGTCCAAATTGAGTGGGGTTGACGAAGATACTCACCGCCACAGCGGCGCACTCTGCCCGAGCACGCCGCACCAACGACAGATGGCCAGGGTGCAAAAAACCCATGGTGGGCACCAAACCCAGCGGCGCGGGCAGATTTTGCCGGGCATTTCTCAATTCATTCAACGATTTCACAATTTCCATCGGCACACTCACTTTTGGTTTTTGGTCGCTACCAGCGCTTTCACCAACATACTCAAGGTTTCGTTCACGGGGGTTGGCACACCCGCTTGCCGGCCAACCCGCACCACCGCCCCATTAATAGCCTCGATTTCGGTGGGCGCGCCGCGCTGCATATCTTGCAGCATCGAAGAATGATTGCCGGCGGTGCGCTGGGCCACCGCGGCCACCGCCGCTCCCACATCCTCGAAAGGCAGCCAGATTCTCAGTGCGGCGGCCACGGCAGCGACCTCCGCTGCCGCACCAGCCATCAACTTGCGAGATTCTGGCTGGATCAGCAATGCGCCATTGGGCACACCCAAAATGGCAGTCAGCGGGTTGATGGCCGCGTTTACGGCTAGTTTACCCCAAATCAGCGCTTCGATATTGTTGGTTTTCTCAACCGCGAAACCGGCCTGTTCAAATAACCGGGCAAAGCTTACCAATTGAGGAATGTTCGCCAAAGAGATCGTGCCCTCACCCCCGGAGCGCACTCGCCCCGGAGCAACCAAAGTGCCTCCAACGGTTGTAATGCCCTGATGGACACGTTCCCCAGTGATGAATTCGGCCAATAATTGGAGATTACCCAAGCCGTTTTGGAGGCTCAATACCTGGCCCTGGGGTGGGAGGCAAACCCGAAGTTGGCGCGCGGCCCGTTCAGTTTGCCAGGCTTTAACCAGCACCAGCGCCAGTTCGAGGTTGGGGCAATCTTGAGGGTCAGCCACCACCCGCACAGGATAGCTTTGCGCCTTTCCACGGCTGTCCACCAGGGTCACGCCCTTTTCCCGCAAGGCCGCCATCCCTTCCGGCCAGGTTCCCAACATCGTCACCGCGCTACCCGCGGCGGCAAAACGCCCCGCAAACCAGCAGGCCAGCGCCCCGGTGCCAACAATCAAAATGGAAGGGGAGGAGGGCATTTTTGAAACTTCGGAGGTCAATGCTCGAGCTGTTGCAGCAAGGCTTGCCACTCGGCCTCGGGCATCTCGATGGTGTGTTCAACATCGGGAAAAGAGCGCCCTTCTACGTCCAAGCGGTAGGTTTCCAGGGCTGCTGCAATCTGCTGATGCAAATCGAGGTATCTTTTAGCAAATTTGGGGGTGAAGCGCTCGAACAGGCCCAGTAAATCGTGTGTCACCAAAACCTGACCATCACAGCCCGCGCCCGCGCCGATGCCAATGGTGGGAATGGA
>DOTA01000506.1 GCA_003513015.1 Chloroflexota bacterium | reverse complement strand
AACCTGTAACCTGTAACCTGTAATTTTCATGTCCCCCAAGATTTTGCGCCGTTGTGATGTTTGTGGTCGTTTCCACGCCTCCTATCTTGTTCCGGCTGAGGCTGGCCAACCCTGCTACTACTGCTATGATTGCTGGAAAGCCCGCTTTGAAACCCCGCCGTCCCGGCCAACAGAAACCGAAAACCCGTCACCAGATTCATCTCCTCCCCCAAAGAAGCCCTCATGAAAATCCTGCTCACCGNNATAATGCCGGAAACCAGGTCAGCGATCAGTCTATCGTCCCCGATGGCCCCGCGGCCTACTTCACAACCCTGCCAGTGCGCGCTATGCTAGAGCGTCTGAAAGCCGATGGCATTCCCGCGGCCCTTTCGCTGAGTGCCGGAACCTACCTCTGCAATCAGATTTTCTATGTTTTACGGCATCACCTGGAAACCCGGGAAATGAACATCCCTGCCGGATTCATTCATCTGCCCGATTTACCGGAACAAGCTGCCCGCAAGGAAGCCTCGATCCCGTCTATGAGTCTGACAACCATGATCCTGGGAGTGCGTGCTGTACTTGAGCTGATTGCCGGTTTCTGAGATGGTTTGGGGAACGAACGCTGACCGCATCACGAAAGGGAGTAAATTTGATGANNAACTGGTAGATACGGCATTGGATCGTTTGGTGGCCAGCCAGCGCGTCGGGGTCAATCCGCAGGCTTTGGTGAACGCGACTACAGGCGTGATCCGGGATGTTTACCACAAAGCTGAACCGGATTTTTGGTTCAACCGGGGTTATCACCGCTATAAAACCCAGATAAAATCCCAATCAAATGCCGAACAGTTGATCCCGTTGATCAGCGGCTCGCGCGTGCTCGATTATGGCTGCGGGGGTGGCAGTCTCTCGCTCCAGTTGGATCAGGCCGGATTTCAGGTTTTTACCACCGATGTGTTGGATTATCGCTACCCCGAAGCCCAGCACCTGCCTTTTACCCAGATGAAATCTGCTACCGAGATTCCATATCCCGCGGATAGTATCGACACCACCATCATTCAGGCTGTACTCCATCACATTGATGAGTCTGATTTGAACCAAATATTGCCCCAGTTGGCGAAAGTGACGAAACATTTACTCATCAAAGAAGATAGCTATGGTTTATCCGCGGCCCTGCCTGCGTTGCCTGAAAAGCTCGCGGAACAGCCTTTGTTAGCGCATTTTGTGGCTTTGCCATTGGAAACCCAATTTCAGATTTTGGTGCTGATTGATTATTTCGCCAACGCGGTGGCGCAAGGCCTGCCGCAAATGCACATGCCCTTTGAGTTTCGTACCCCCACCGAGTGGCAGCAGATTTTAGCTTCGCACGGTTTTGAAGTGCAGCAAACGCTGGTTGCCGGGTTTGAACCTGGGCGGATGCATCAATCCTGCCATATCTGGTTGGTATGTGAGCGCACAAATTAACTTTGGAAGGATGAGGTAAATGCTAAATTCCTCCGAAATCCTTGAGCAGATCATGGCTGAGTTGCGCCAATCTTTAGGTGAGCATTTCGATCAATTTGCCTTCCCGCCCCCGGTTTTTGCAGCCATGCAAGGTGAATTTCTAGCTTATGGTGCTGAAAATCAAGCTTTGGAGGTGCGCTTTCCGGTGCTTGAAAGTTGGCTCAATCCCTATGGCAGCATGCAGGGCGGCATGATCGCCGCGGCCATCGATAACACGATTGGCCCCTTGAGCGTGTTGCTAGCCCCACCCAACGTCACTCGCCAGTTGGATTTGAAATATAGCCGTCCGGTGCTGCCTGATGCCGCTTATCTCATCGTGCGCGCCGAATTGGAGGAACGTGAGGGGCGCTGGCTGACTTTTAAGGCTGAAGCCCGCGATCCACAGGGCCAACGGCTGGCGCGGGCCAAAGCTTTGCACTGGATTTTGGAAGAATGAGGGAGGCAATTTTGGCAGATCACAGATTTAGCCAATCCGGCAACCTGAACAATGTTGAAGGATGCTGGATTAGCACACTTCAACATGTTCAGTGTGCAAAGTTTGGCAGAATTGTGATCCCCTGAGTTTAGTCGGCAGGTGGCTTTTCTTTGACCAGATAAATCCCCGGTAAGCTGATCAGGGTGGTTATGCCTTTGAGAATCACATTGCTCAAAAAGATCGACCAAACCACGGCGTTGGGCAGCACACCGCCGAAGGCAATCCACACAAAAATAAAGCTGTCGATTGGCACACTGAAGCTATTGCTAACCAGCACCCGCGCCCACTCATAACGGTCAGTGACTTTTTCAACCCATAGACGATAACCCTCGGTGTCGATCAACTCTGAAACAACCTCGGCGATGATCGAGGCAAACACAATCCGCCACACCGGCGAGAGCACCTTGCCAAATTCCACCTGGGGGCCAACGCTCATGTCTGGGGGCAGAATCGAAGTCAGCCAGAACAATAGGGCCATGATGATGTTCAAAACCGCGCAAGTGATAATCAGGGCGCGGGCCGCTTTGATCCCGGCGGTTTTATGTACCAGATCACGCAAGGTGAAAGTAAACGGATACACGAAGGTGCCGGCGTCGATCGAAAAACCGGCCACCATCACGATTCGCAAGCTGGCAATATCTGCCATCATCTGAAAGGCCGCATAGGCGGCAATCACAATTGTTGCTGGAACCATCGAATAAATTTCCGGTGCTAGGCTTCCGCGAGCGGCCAGTTGGGCAGCACATCCATATCCAGGGAGTCACGCTGCCCGGCTCGAAAACGGAAGCAACCCACCGCAGCCATCATGGCGGCGTTATCGGTGCACAACCAGATCGGGGGAATATGCACCGGCAGCGGCGAGCGCGCTAAAAAGGCCTCGCGCAGTGCTTTATTGGCCGAAACACCCCCTGCAACCAGAATCGCTTTGGCCTCGAAATCTTGGGCGGCTTGCAGGGCTTTTACCACCAGCACTTCCACCACCGCTTCTTGAAAACTGGCCGCGAAATCAGCCACGGGGACTTCAAGACCCTGTTCTTCCAGGGTGCGCACCGCGCGCATCACGGCCGTTTTCAAACCACTGAACGAGAAATTAAGGCTGCCTTCCAGCCAGGCGCGCGGGAATTGAGTCCCGC
>DOTA01000528.1 GCA_003513015.1 Chloroflexota bacterium | reverse complement strand
CCTAGTAATAGAGCATCCATTTGGTCTCTGGTGATTGATCCAATTATGCCTGCTAATATCTATGCCGGAACATCTGGCGGTATGTTCAAAAGCACCAACGGTGGAGAAAGTTGGCAGGCGGCAAATTTTGGCATAACCGAAAATTTACAAATTTCAGCATTGGCAATCGACCCAATCGTGCCTTCTACCCTCTATGCTGGAACTTCTGAAGCTCTCTTCAAAAGTGTGGATGGTGCTGAAAGTTGGCAGGCAATCAGCTCTGAACTATCAACCCATAGTTTCAAAGTAATCGTAATTGACCCAATTACGCCATCTACCTTGTATGTAGGTTCATCTGATGGTGTTTACAAAAGCATTGATGGTGGTGAAAACTGGTTCGCGGCCAATGCTGGCCTGCCCCTTTATACTTTGGTTAGTGCTCTGGTCATAGACCCGGTTACGCCCACGATCCTCTATGCCGGGCAATCCGGATTTTACAACGGCGTTTTTAAAAGCGTAAATGGCGGCGAGAATTGGAGTTCAACTGGTTTAACGGATAGGGATGTCCGAGTTCTAGCAATAAACCCAATCAGGCCTGCTACCCTCTACGTTGGGACTTGGGATAGTATGTATACAAGTATGGATGGTGGCACTAATTGGATCGAAATCAACACCGGCCTATCAAGTACTTCCTTCTGGTCTCTGGCGGCTAGTTCAAGTACACCGGCAATTCTCTATGCTGGAACTTACGGTGCTGGAGTCTTTGCTCACCATATGCTGAACAATCAGATTTATATGCCATTTATCTTGCAAAACCCTTAAAGACGAAAATCAGTGATTTGATTCTTGTTGCCTTCAAATGCAACTTAAAATGGCTCTCCTGTTTTTAACGGGAAGAACAGGTAGGTTGCGGGGGTTGTGGGCGTGCTTCGCACGCCCACAACCCCCGCACATTCTCCATTTCATTCAGAAGCCGAATAAGCCCAAAAATTAAATTGCCAGATCGAATTTTCGGCGAACTACTTGATTTTTGTGGGAAATTCCTGTAAAGTATAGGCAAGATTTCACGAGAAAAAATTTGATCGCAGGCATTTGATCTGCCCTCGAAATCAATCAGCAGCTTTTCAGAAAAAACTGAATCACACCAGGCCCAGGGGTAGCCTCATGCACAGGGGATCACTTTTTACGTTTGTTTTTACCATTTTTCTGTTTTCCATTGCCCATGCCAGCGAAGGGGAGGGGGTAACTGCCCTGTCGCCAATTTGCCAGATTCAGGGCAGCAGTTGGAGTTCGCCGAAATACAATCAGTCCGTGCGCACCCAAGGGGTGGTCACTGCCGATTTTGACGCCACCAGCCAAAAGGGTTTCTACATTCAAGCTGAGAATTGTGATTCCAACCCGGCCACCTCCGACGGGGTTTTCGTGTATTTGGGGGAACGCCTGGATTTAGTCAGTGCGGGCGATCGGGTAGAGATCAGCGGCACGGTCACTGAAAATTACGGATTGACCCAAATCAACGCGGCTGCCAGTGCGGTACAGGTGTTGGCTCAAGAGCAGGCGTTACCCGCCGCGGTGGAATTGAATCCACCATTCGATGATGAGCAAGCGCGGGTTTATTTTGAAGCGCAGGAGGGGATGCTGGTTTCGATTGCGGAGGCCAGGGTGGTAGGCCCCACCGATAGCCAGCAGGATACCTGGGTGGCGCGCGCGGATTTAGGGCTGGCACGCGTCTTTCAGGATGATCCCGTGGGAACGGGGGAAATCATCTGCCTCGGAGCAGAGGGGATTGATAAGCTCGCGCCCGCTAAAGTGGGCGATCAGATTTTGGGGACGCGCGGGGTCTTGGGGTATTCCGTGGGGGTGTATCGAATTTTGCTTTTAGCGGCACCCACCCAAATTCCGGCAAAAAGCTCCTTTTGGGGAACGGAAAACTCCCCAAAGCTGGGATTCAGCTTTGGGACCTTCAATCTCGAAAATCTTTTTGATGTGGTCGATGATCCGGACAAGGATGATGCGGTTCTCACGTCGGCGGAGTATCAGCGCAAGTTGGATAAACTGGCGCTGGCACTGCATGACGGCCTGGGCGAACCAGCTTTTTTGGCAGTGCAAGAGGCCGAAAATGAGGTAGTTTTGAAGCATCTGGCAGCACGAGTGGGCATTGAAGCCGATTATGAGGTGATCTGGCTGGATGGCCCCGATGAACGCGGTATCGATGTGGCTTTGCTCTATCGCCCGGATTTGGTGACGGTGCTGGATTATGCCCAACGCCAGGGTTGCACTAGGCTGGTAGATGGCCTGGGGCCGGATGGCGACCGCAATGTGACGAACCCGGTCAACGCCGTGACTTGCGATACGAATGGCGATGGTGTGCCGGATGGCAACCGTTTGTTTTCACGCCCGCCATTGGTGGTGCATTTGGAGGTGGCTTTAGGCGAAGGGGAAAATTTGCCGCTGTGGGTTTTGGTGAATCATTTTAAGTCGAAACGCGAGGATAACAGCACGCTAGCCTACACGCTGCCACGGCGCGTGGAACAGGCCCAATTTGTGGGCGGGTTGGCACGTGAAATTATGGCGGCGCACCCCGGCGCGGGGGTGATGGTGTTGGGAGATTTGAACGATTACCCCGATTCGCAGCCGTTGGCGGCCTTGCGGCAGGCGGGTTTGTGGAATGCCATGACAGGGATCGAACGTTCCAACCGTTACACCTACATCTATCAAGGGGTTTCGCAAGTTTTAGATCATGTTCTGGTCAGTCCGGCTTTAGCGGTTAACTCGGTACGGGCGCAACCGGTGCATGTGAATGCCGATTATCCGTATTTTTATCGCGGTCAGGCCGGGGTGATTTACCGGGGATCCGATCACGACCCGGTTTTGGTGCAATATCAGGTGTTATCTGAGCGGGTTTATTTGCCGTTGGTGAAACGATAATCACATAATTCTATCCGAAATGAGGAGGGCACTATGCTACAAAGAGGCTCAAACTCCAAAGTAAGTTGGGTGATTCTGGGAATGCTGTTGTTTTTAGGACTGCTCGTTATGCGCGTTTTCGCCAGCGCTAATCAGGGAGAAATGATCTATCTGCCCCTTATTTCAAATAAATACCCGCCACCGCCCTCCAGCACGGTCAAATTGCTCATCACCGAAGTGCTTTACAATCCGCTCACCGAACCCAACGGCGAATGGGTTGAAATCTACAACCCCAGTGAGGGAACGGCGATTCTCTCGGCTTACAAGATCGGCGATGAAGAAAACCTGGGGTATGAAGAAGGTATGCTGCAATTTCCGCCCGGAGCAATGTTAGCAGCCGGGGGAGTTGTTGTTGTCGCCAACCGCGGTGCTATCTTTCGCGATTTTTACGGTTTCCCACCCGATTTTGAAATGTACGATTCCGACCCACAAATCCTCGATATGCTCAGCTACCACGCCTGGTCCAGCGGCAAGGTAGAATTGGTCAACGGTGGGGATGAACTTTTGCTTTTGGATGGGGAAGATTCCTTGATTGATGCGGTTTCCTGGGGAGGATCCACCTTTGCCTTTGACCCGGTGCCCTCGCCCGCGGGTGATGGTCAATCTCTGGAGCGCTCTCCAGCCTACAACGATTCCGATTCCGCGGCCGATTGGCTGGTTGCCGCAACCCCGCAACCCTACCAACTTGATCTGAGTACCCCCACCCCTACAGCTTCGCCCACGCCCATCATCCCTACCGGCCCCACGATTCTACTGGTCAGCGAAGTGCTCTACGATCCCAGTGGAGATGACCCCGCGGGTGAGTGGATCGAGCTTTACAATGCGGGCGAAAACAACGCGGCTTTGTGGCTCTACCGTTTGGGTGATGAAGAAACACAAGGCGCGGGTGAAGGCATGTATTTCTTCCCGGCGGGCGCAATTCTATTCAGTGGCGAAACCGCCGTGATTGCCCGCGACGCGCTCACTTTCGAACTACTCCACGGCTTCAAAGCCGATTTCGAGATCAGCGGCAGCGATCCCGCGGTACCCGATATGCTCAAAGATTCCACCTGGGCCAACGGCTCTCTAAATTTGAGCGCCAGCGGCGATGAGGTGCTGCTTTTGGATGAAAACGACCAGCTAGTGGATGGCGTCTCTTGGGGAAGTTCCACGCTGATGTTAGACCCCTCCGTCCCTGGGGTTGATCCTGACCATTCCATCGAGCGCTATCCTCCCGAAAACGACACCGATTCTGCTACCGATTGGCGCGCCCAACCCAATCCCCTCCCTGGCGAGATTGATCTCACCGAACCCACAGCCACCCCCATTCCCACAGATACNNGCGATGGGGTGCGCGATCAATATGATGATGAATTTGTGGAGTTAGTAAATACCACAAGCACAGAGATCGACCTTGGCGGGTGGACAATTTCAGATTTGACAGGCATCCGGCATACGTTTTCAGTAAGCACTACGCTCTCTGCCGGGGAGGCTATTGTGATATTCGGCGGCGGCACACCCACCGGCGATTTTGGCGGTGCGGTAGTGCAAATTGCATCCAGCGGCACCCTTGGATTAAACAATACCGGGGATACCCTTACCCTGAAAGATGCCAATGATATTTTGGTTGACTCACATCAATATGGCTCATCCGCGGGTGATAATCAATCTCTCACGCGTGACCCCGATATCTCCGGCCCCGATCCCATGGTTAAACATAGCTTGGCAAGCGGTTCGGACAGCGCTTTATTTTCGCCCGGCACGCGGATTGATGGTACAGCTTTTACGGGAGGCGCAATAAAAACCGCTCACAAATTATCCGCTTCGAGTTGGAAGCATTAAAAACAAACCCCCGATCTCATCCAAAAAGATCGGGGGTTTTATTTTTTGTAATGCCAATCAAACCACTGGGCTTTCAAGTTGGCGCATCACCATGACAACTTTGCCCTGGATTTTGACAGTATTGGGATCATCAATGTAGATGGGCTTCATCGTGGGGTTAGCGGGTTGCAAACGCACCTTGCCATTTTCCCGATAGAAGTACTTGAGCGTGGTTTCATCTTTATCGGTTAGCCAGACAGCCACCATTTCACCGTTACGGGCTTCTTGCGTGCGCTTCATGATGACAATATCGCCATCGTTGACCATGGCGTCGATCATCGAATCTCCGTCGACTTCGAGAGCAAATAAATCTCCCAAATTCGTGTCACGCACTGGCAGCATGCTGCGGGCAATATCGACAGCGGTTTCAGCATCGTAATAGCTAAAATCTGATCCGGGCACAGGCATAGGGTTGTTGGCTACGATACGTCCTACAACAGGGATGCTCAACAACTCTTCCACTTTCTGCTGTACAGCTTGAGCGGTTTCCCGCACTTTTTCAACGGCCATTTCTGGAATATCCGAAAGGCTCTTAACCAAACGGACACCGCGTGCCACCTGTCGGTCGCGCTCGATATAGCCGAGTTCCTCCAAACGATCCAAATAATAATTCGCTACCGAAGTAGATGAAATGTTAGCCCGGGTGCAGATTTCACGAATGGAAGGGGGGTAGCCGTTTTGAGCGGTAGAGCGATCCAACACCTCCAAAATACGTTTATGTCGATCACTTAACCCTTTTTGTTTTTTTCTTGCCATCATGATATTTCTCCTACTGAATCGAAACCCGGAAAATTAGCCGAATATATGTGCTAATAATAATAGCAGAACAGATGTACTACGTCAAGCCCCAATTTTTCGAAATTTCCCAAATGGTTTCCCAGCTCTTCAGACAAAGAGCCACTCCCTAATGGAGTGGCTCTTTGTCTGAAGAGAATGTTCGCAGAAGATTGCAGAACGTTGAACATGATAATCGCAGCGAAGCGATTCATGAGGGTAACTTTGTATAAGTTTGAGTTAGCGGTGATTAAGAAAAATCCCCGGAAGTGAGTGACCGAGAACAATCAGGATTGTCTCAGATTTTTGACGGTTTACGAGCGTAATCTACGCCCCAAACCCAAGATTTCCTCCACCCAGGTTTCTTGATAAGCCTCCCGAAGGTGCTCGCTTAATGCTCTGGCACCCCGCCGTTCTGCCCAAATCCGGTTGTGGATGAATTTCACATCCCCGTGCAAACCTTTGGTATCAAAGAGCAACCCAATTTCCGGGTGACGGGCACGGATATCCGCCAACAGGCCGCGATCCAAACCCCAGGCAGAGTGAGGAAACGAGAAAGGCACACCTACCTGTCCGGTAATTTCGGCCACAATCTGGCAAGAATCGGCAATTTCGGTTTCGATTTCAGCCGCGGGCAAATCCATCAATTTCCGATGGGTGAGGGTATGTGACCCCAGTGTAAAACCTTCGGCGTGCATCTGGCGGATTTGGGCGGTTGTCAGATATGGCTGCGTTTCAGATAAAAAGGCCTGCCAATCAACCCCCAAAGCGCGGCAGATCTCGTCGATCAGCGGTCCATCGGACAAGCGTAAATCTTTGAACCAGGCAATAAATTCATCGAGTGTGGAGAAGGGTGCGTGGTTTGCGGGGAGAAAATCGTTTAAGCTTGAGAGTGGCAACTTAAAGCTGGGGTCTTTAACCCGCTCAACACATAAGGATTGTTTGTTGCGATAGAACAAGATCTGATTATCGATCAAGCTGGTGGTCAGAAAAAAAGTGCAGGGGATTTGATGTTTGAGCAGCAAAGGGCACACTACCGAAAAGCACTCGGCATAACCATCATCGAAAGAAAGATGCACCGCCTTCGGCGGCAGCGGCACGCCTCCAAACACATACGCCTGCACCTGGGCGTAATCCACAAAAGTGCAATTCGTTTTCAAATACAACAAAGCCGCTTCAAAATCTGCTACGGGCACCACCGGGTAAAGCTGGCGCACATGCGGCATGGGGTTATCCGAAACGGCGTGGTAGAAAAAATCGATCAAATCTCGGCGCACCAGGCGCGGGTATACGCTTAGGGGGATGAGACGAGCGAAGGTCTCAAGGGCAGATGTTAAGGTTTTCTTCATACGAAAATCTCACATCTCAAGAAAAAGCCATATCGCCATCATACAAATGAAATGTGATCTCTTCCCAAAGCTGCGCCAGAGGGCTATCCTCCGCTTTGGGCATACACTGATAGATCCGCTCTTTGCGCTGAAGCAACATGCGCGCCAAACTTTTGGGCAAATGAGCGGCAATCTCGGCTGGCAATTCGATGGCGCTGACCTCGTATTCACGGGCATAGCGCAGGGCCAGGGCTAACACAGCACGCTCGTATGAAGGCTGCGAAAAGCGAAAATCACGCGTTTTCAGAGAGGCCTTCTCACCTTTGCCCGAAACGGAAAAAACGACAAAACCCAGATACTTTTCATCGGGGCTGTAAACTTCCACGGCGATCTGGCGATAGAGGGGGCGGGCATCACTAAAATAGTAATCCATCTGTTCGGTCGCCGACTGCCCGCTCTCGACCACCCAGGGATATTTCAACATCCAATTGACAACCTCGATGCCGCGGTGTAGTTCGGTTTCGGGTGGATGAGGCGCTTTCGCAGGTTCTGCATGGATCTGATCGACTTCGCGGAAACGGAAGCCCCCTGAAATTTCAGATTCTATTTTCGCCAATTGGGGCGAGAACCAGCTTTGGGTGAGCGGCGCAATCCGGTTTGTGAGTGATTCCGTTAAAGGAGAAGTAATCTCCACCTGTTTTTTGCTCTTCAACAGCCGCAAAACCTTGCGGTATCCCCGGCGCAGCCAAACCAGCGGGTTGAGTTGGCTCATCCCCGAAGAATCGAGCCAATAATAAACCAGTGGAGCGCGCTCCCAAAAGCCATTTTTGCGGCAGACGCGCCGGGCGTGCACACTGCCCACGATGAGAAAATCTTGGCGGAGGGTCAGGGCTTCATCCATCAATTGCGCACCTACGCCGCGCCCGCGCACTTTAGACGAAACATTCCAGGTGGTGAACCAATGCACTTTGTGATAATCGCTGCCGTTGCGCAGCAGCAGGGGCAAGATGCCAAAATACCCCACAACTTCATCATCCGAATCAAGGGCGACGAGCAGGGCCACATCATCTTTGGCAGCATAGGGGTTGTGGGCGTGGGCGGCGGCGCGCTGCATGGAGATAGGCACAAACTGACCTGGAGCGGCCGCGCTAATCACGCGCTCAGCGAAGGGGAGCAGGTCTTTGACTTTGATATGTTCGATACGGATGTCTGATTCTGTCATGTTTATGTTTGGTGGGGGAGCATCTTGAGCTTGTCGAAAGATGCGCGAACACTTAATTGCACACTTCAACAAGCTTAGTGTGCTTTAATCGCAGGCAATTTAAGCATACCGGCTCAAAATTGCCTGCACCTGACCGAGGTAACCGCGGCCAAAAATATTGAGATGATTTAACAAGTGATAAAGATTGTAAATGGGGAAACGGGCATAATAACCCGGTTCCAAAGGGCGGATTTCTTCATAGGCCTGGTAAAAATCCGAAGGGAAAGCCCCAAACAGCGTGGTCATGGCTAATTCGGCTTCGGCCCAGCCATAATGCGCGGCCGGATCAATGATGGCGGGCGCACCGCGAGCATCGCTGAGGGCGTTACCGCTCCACAGATCGCCGTGTAGGAGCGAGGCCGGCTGGGCGGGGATCAGTTCGGGCAAATGATCAACGATTTTTTCGATNNGCAAGCTGGCGGCCAAAGGCAGGCCAGTAATCTGGCTGGCGGGAGGCGGGGGTTAAATCTTCCTGCAAAATAAAATCCGCCCCGAACAAGAGCGGCTGCGGAACTGTGGGCCCACCCACAACGCTCAAGGCGGTCAGTCCCTCGGCTTCGCGGGCAAACATATCTGCCGGGGCGTGGCTATTAGTTTTGAGGAAAAAAGTAACCCCAGATTGGGTGATAATGATCTTGCCATTGCTGATGCAGCCGCCTCCCACGGGGCGCGAGGAGATTACTGGGCCGTAATTGTTTTCGCGAAGGTAGGAAGCAACGGGGGAAGGGATCATGAGCGAGGTGTCAGGTGAACAATGTATGCAGGTAACAGTGAATACCATGTTTTCGTATTTTTCTGTTTTTACTTGTTTCCGGGTGTATTTGCCTGGATTTTCCCGCCTGCCAAGGCATCCAACAAGCCTTGGCAAGAGCGCTCGACGATATCGTATACGTTTTCAAAACCATCGATGCCGCCGTAATAGGGATCGGGCACCGCAGCATTTGGCCCTGCTTGGGGATCAAACTCGCGCATGAGGTGGATTTTAGCTTCTTCGTCTAGGCTGCGGGCCAGACGGCGCAAGTTGGCCCGGTTTTCCGGATCCATGGCGATGATTAAGTCGAAGCGCTCAAAATCACGCGGTTGAAACTGGCGAGCGCGACCATCATATAGAAAACCGCGCTGCGCGGCCACTTGCCGCATGCGGCGATCCGGAGATTCGCCCACATGCCAGCCGCCAGTGCCTGCTGAATCTAGTTCGTAGCGCTGAGCCACGCCAGCCTGTTCGGACAAATGGCGAAACATATTTTCGGCCAAGGGGCTGCGTACGATATTTCCCAGACACACAAAACAAATCATAGTTTTTTCAGACAAAACCTGCCTCCAAGCTAGATCTCGCCCAATCCTACCATAAAAAGAAAACGCAGGGATACCGTTTAAATATTGAGAGCGGGCGATGGCCCGCTCTCGATTTGATTGACATCACTGATCTTATAACTTGCTGCTGCAGAAACAACCCGTTGAGAAGCGATCAATCGCGTCCATGGCAGCAACGGCAGACATGCTGACGATATCGCGCACATCAGCGCCACGCTGCAACACATGGATGGGGGCACCCGTACCCAAGAGAATGGGTCCAATGGTGGTCGCACCACCCAGGCGTTCCATGAGCTTATAGGCAATGTTGGCCGCTTCTAAGGAGGGGAAGACTAATACATTGGCATCTTTCACCGCGCTAAAGGGATAACGCTCATCAATAATGTCCGCAACCACCGCGGTATCTGCCTGCATCTCGCCATCAATGGGTAGGGTTGGTACGGTTTTCTTCAATATCTCTACAGCTTTGCGGACTTTACGAGAAAGCGGGTGATCGGTGCTGCCGAAGTTCGAGAACGAAAGCAGTGCCACACGCGGATCCAAGCCCAAACGGATAGCAAAGTTTGCTGCCAGGCAGGAAATTTCAGCCAGATTTTCGGCCGTAGGCTCGATGTTGACGGTGGCATCCGTGAAGATATAGGTTTTCTTCTTGATAATCATGATGTAAACACCCGCCACCAGGCAAGAATCGGGGTGGGTGTGGTGAATCTGCAAAGCCGGGCGAATGATCTCGGGATAATCGTGCACCAAGCCAGAAACATAGGCATCTGCGTCACCCATTTTGACCATCATCGGGCCTAAAATTTGCGGATCAGCCAACAGGTGAGAGACGTTATTGCGGGTAACTCCCTTGCGCTTACGCAAATCAAAATATTCTTGAGCATACTCATCGACGCGCGAAAGGTTGTTGGGATCCACAATTTTGGGTTCAAAATCCAGGCCCAAAGTCTGGATTTGCTCACGGATCAAAGCCGGGTTCCCAATCAAAATGGTATCGGCAATCTCTTCGTGTTCCACTTGATAAGCCGCTCGAATAATCTTGGGTTCTTCACCTTCGCTATAAACGAGGCGTTTATTGGGTTTGGCAGTTTGCGCTTCGTGCATAATATAGTAGCGCACCTGTTGTCCCTGACCCTGGCGGAAAGCCAATTGCTCGCGATATTGAGCAATATCAATCTGTTTGCGGGCCACGCCGGTATCCATGGCGGCTTGAGCAACCGCAGGTGAAACCCATAGCATCACACGCGGGTCAAACGGCTTGGGGATGATGTATTCCACGCCCAGCTTCAGGCTATTAACGCCGTAAGCTCGCAGCACACTATCGGGCACATCTTCTTTCGCCAGATCGGCCAAAGCGTGGGCCGCAGCCAGCTTCATCTCTTCGTTGATAGCGCTGGCGCGCACATCCAAGGCTCCACGGAAAATGAAGGGGAAGCCCAAAACATTGTTGATCTGGTTGGGATAATCCGATCTCCCGGTTGCCATAATGCAATCGGGGCGCGCAGCTTTGGCCAGCTCATATTTGATTTCAGGGTCAGGGTTGGCCATCGCAAAGATGATGGGGTCTTTTGCCATGGTTTTAACCATCTCCTGGGTGAGCACGTCCGCAACCGAGAGGCCATAGAAAACATCTGCACCGCGCACCGCATCTGCCAGCGTGCGAGCATCTGTATCAACAGCGAAGCGTTCCTTATACTTGTTCAAATCCGTGCGACCGGAATGAACTACACCGCGACTATCAACCATCAATACATTTTCTAACTTGACGCCCAGTTTGATCGCCAGATTAGCACATGAAATCGCTGAAGCGCCGGCACCTGAAATCGCGATACGAATATCTTCGATATTTTTTCCAACCACTTCTAATGCATTTATCAGCCCGGCGCTGGAGATGATGGCCGTGCCATGTTGGTCATCATGGAAAACGGGGATATCCAACATTCCCTTTAGGGTTTCCTCGATATAGAAGCACTCAGGAGCTTTGATGTCTTCCAGGTTGATTCCGCCAAAAGTGGGGGCAATCGCTTTCACAACCTGAATGATTTCGTCAGGATCATGCGAATCAACTTCGATATCGAAAACATCGATATCCGAGAACACTTTGAAAAGCACACCCTTGCCTTCCATCACTGGCTTCGATGCCAAAGCGCCACGGTCCCCTAACCCGAGGATAGCAGTCCCATTGGAGACCACCGCCACCAAGTTACCCTTGGATGTGTACTCATAGGCATCTGAGGGGTTTTCTTCAACTGCCAAAACCGGAAAAGCCACGCCCGGGGAATATGCTAACGAGAGATCCCGCTGAGTTCCCAGGGGTTTGGTTGGCAGAATAGCCACCTTTCCTGGTTTACCATCTAAACGATGATATTCCAGGGCATCTTCACGAGTGAATTGACTCATTTTTGTCTCCTTCTATTTACTAATGAACGATATATGGGTTGAAAGAACCATGATTTGGCTGAAATAATCCCCCCAATAGTCATACAACAACTGAAACTGGAACATAGATACAACATCCGAGATACACACATTGATAGGATTAATCTTAATCATTCCATAACTTAATCATCCAAGATAGTTCCTTTTGTCACGTTCTCCAGGGATAACTTATCTGTTTTTCTTCCTTAATATCCCAATTGCATATGATTCTGCAAAACTAGCGCATTTGTGCAGTAACCTTGTCACAATGCTCATCTTCATGTAAACTGTTAACAGCATGTAAAGGAAAAAATGCCAGTGAGTAACGGTAAACAAATCGCCTTAGATAAAGCCCTAAGTGACCTGACCAAACGTTTTGGTGAAGGCACTGTGATGCGCCTGGGGGATGCGCACCATATGGTGGTGGAAGCCATTCCCACCGGCTCGCTCTCGCTGGATATTGCCCTGGGTGTGGGCGGCATCCCACGCGGCCGCGTCACCGAAATCTACGGCCCGGAATCCTCCGGCAAAACCACCCTCTGCCAGCACATCGTCGCCGAAATCCAGAAGATGGGCGGTACCGCCGCCTTCATCGATATGGAACACGCTCTCGATCCCGTCTACGCCGCCCAATGTGGCGTGGATGTCGATAACCTGCTGGTCTCCCAGCCCGACACCGGCGAACAGGCTTTGGAAATTGCCGAAGCCCTGGTGCGCTCCGGCGCGGTGGATGTGTTGGTGATCGACTCGGTGGCGGCTTTGGTGCCGCGTGCGGAGATCGAAGGCGATATGGGCGATGCCCAAATGGGCCTGATGGCGCGGCTGATGTCACAGGCTTTGCGCAAACTCTCGGGTGCCATCAAGCAGACCAACACGGCCGTGATCTTCACCAACCAACTGCGCCAGAAGATC
>DOTA01000420.1 GCA_003513015.1 Chloroflexota bacterium | reverse complement strand
TCTTCGGTTTCGCATTTTTTAGCTCCTTTTGTTTGTATTCAATATCCCGATTGAATTACATCTATTATACTGCAAGAGATATTGAATTAGGACTGGTTTTGGTTAATTTTTTTTAATGCAACCCCCGAATTTACTCACTGTTCCAAAGAGCTTCTTTAAGCCAGCATAAATCACCGTTTCAGATAAAAAACTGCACGGGAGAAGATCCGCATCCTCTCCCGTGCGCTTTATGTCTTTGTCTTAAGTTTTTTTAGGGCTTTTCTGTCAAAACCCTGTTGTTGGAATCTGTTCCGGGTGAGATCGTTCTATTCCGGTTCGTCCAGATCCCAATAGGCCAGATCGTCGAAGCGGACCAGCATGGGCAAAGGTTCAGTGGTTTCGATGCCGCCGCGCACGTAGAAGCCAAAGCGGCCTTCTTCCGTGAAAGTGTCGTCTTCGATGCGGGCCACTTCCTTGCCATTGATATAGTAGACATGCACGTTACCCACAACGGCTACACCAAGGCGATTGACCTTGCCCGCGCCGGTTACGATGCCGTTATAGGGGGTGTAGGGCACCAATTGAGCACCAGTTTCGGCCTCGCCATCCCAGTTGCTGGCGATAAACTTGCCATCGCAACTGATGCCGAATAGATAGCCTTTGTCATTTTCCGAGGAGCGATAGAAGAGCCCGGCGCGGCCGTTATCGGGGCAGGTTTCGGTGAATTCGACCAGGGTTTCAATGTAGTAGTTTTGCACGAGCGGCCAACTCACTTCCCAGCAGGAACTGGCGCGCTTGCCGGTCATTTGGTATTTGCCATCCACAATTTCGGATTTGAAACAAGTGTTGTCGAAGAGCGTCCAGTTGTTGGCGTTGTCGAACTTATCTTTCCAGGTGGCCGCGCCTAAAATTTCAGAGGGATCACCTGGGATGGGGGTAGCCGTTGGTGGTGGCGCAATCGGGCCTTGCACGGGCTTAGGGGGCGGGTTCCCTTCCAAATCCCAGTAGGCGATGCTGTCGTAAGCGACCGTCACTGGGGTATCGTTGGCTCCGGCGCGCACAGCAATCCCAAATTTTCCCGGTTCAAGATAGCTGTTATCGACTACATCGGTCATGAATAGGCCATTGACGTACAGCGCGTAGTGGTTATCCTGTGCCCAGACGCCGATGCGGTTGGTTTGCTCGCGCCCGCCATTGATGGCAGGGTTGGCGGTCAGGGGCACGTAGGTGGTGCCGGAGCGGGTTTCGCCATCCCAGGAGGCCATGATGAAACGACCATCACAGGTCAGGCCGTAAAGGTAGCCGGAATCGGTATCGGGGGCGCGGAAGAGCAGGCCATAAGCGGCATCGCCGGGGCATTGCTCGCTGGTTTCAACGGTGGCTTCCAGGTAAAAGTTGTAAATTTCGGGCCAGGTCAGTTCCCAGCAGGTGGTGGCGAGTTTGCCATTCATGATGAACTGACCATCGCTGATTTGGGATTTGAAGCAATCGTTATCGAAGGTGCCCCAGTGAGTGCGGGTTTCAAATTCGTCGATCCAGGTGGGCGCGCCGAGCATGGCGGCCGGATCGCCGCTGATGAGCGTGGCAGTGGGTGGCAGTATGGGCGTGCTGGTTGGTTCTGGTGTGGCTGTGGGGGCTTCGGTTACAGTAGCTGCTTCGGTAGCCGTAGGCTGAGGGAGTGCTTCGGTGGGAACGATATACGGTGTATCGGTGGGCTGGGCTGCCAGCGTGAGGGCAACGGCTGTATTGATAACTTCTTGATCGCTTCCCGTGGAGGGGAGTGCTGTTTCTGCAGAGGTACAGGCTACGACCAGAATGGCAAACAAACTCAGAAAAACAACCCCCCTCAAAAGTTTGAGAATCGATTTGCTGTTCATCATCATTCTCCTATCAGCTATTGTGCTTTGCCTACATTGGCAAAGATCATTTCACCGGCTCCGTTGCCAAAGGTCAGCACCAATTTACCATTTTCGAGCCTGTAGCCATCTACCTGACTTAGCAGGGTCACATATTGGTTGTAGGACGATTCAGCCCCGCATTCCGCCAGGGTGGAAGGGCCTGCTTTGAGGGTCAGGGTATTGTCCGAGATCTCGTATTCGCCGCTGAGCATATTGCAATCGGCCTTGGCACTGTAGAGCATGTCTGGGGTGAAGACTAAGGTATAGTTAGCAGAATTAGCGATCATAGATTGGGAGGCGGGTAAGGTTTCGCTGAGTTGCTGCCATTCCCAGGTGGTGTCGAGCATTTCCTTGGGCAAACCCGAACTGCCGCAGGCGCTCAGCATCACAGCCAGTAAAACTAGGATTGATAGAACGGTAATTTTCTTCACGATTTTCTCCTTAGGAAGGTCAATAACCTTCCCGATGTCTGAAATAGTTTGATTGGGCGATTGTTTTTTAGTGATTGAGTGGTTTATACCGCAGATTGGCGATCAAATTCCATATTTTTCTCTCCTTTACTTCCTTTGACGAGTTGTTTGTCATTAAATTATCTGTAGCACAACTTGCCAATCAATGAACGATCCTTATCAAGGTTTGGGTTGTTCTTTTTGCTCCGCAATCCATTTTTCGGCTTGATGTTGGGCTTCCAAAGTGGCTTCAAATACCCGTTCGGTGCCGTGGAAAATGTTATCGCGGCCAAAGATATCCATATAACCGGTGCGTATAAAATTATCCATGACCTCGTCACTCACCTCAGACAGCATTAGGCGGCTATTTTGTTCCCGGAGTTCCTGGCCATAGCGGTCGAGAACGTTCAAGAAGGTACTGCCCAGGTCTTCACGCTGGCGTAAGTTCAAAATCACAACCGAACGGCTGGTTTCAGCGGTGACGTTCGGCAGTTCTTCCTCGAAAGTCTGTGCGGCGGCAAAGAACAGACTGCCATAAGGTAGCAAAATCAGCACCTTCTCTGCTGGAACTTCGGCGGGCGACTTTTGCTCGATGGGCAGTTCACCGGGTCGCCGCACCCATTCCATAACACGGACTTTGTTCGACTGGCGGGCGACGAACATCAAAAGTGAGAGGGCCACCCCATTGAAAACCGCATATTGCAGCGGGATGATCAAGGTCAATGAAAATGTGATCAACATGATGGTCTGCTGGATCGGGCCGATCTTCCAAACCATCATGACATCATCCATTTTGATGATGCGGTATCCCACCACGATCAACAAGCCAGCCAGGGAGGGCAGCGCCAGAAAGCTGATCGAATTACCAAATAATAGCAATATCACCCCCATAGTGATGCCAGCGGTGATATTAGCAAAGCGGGTTCTGGCGCCGCTGTTCACCGAAAGGGCAGTGGCTGAAAATGATCCGCTGACCGAGATGCCCTGAAAAACACCGGAAATAATGTTGGCGAGGCCCTGTCCGATGAA
>DOTA01000505.1 GCA_003513015.1 Chloroflexota bacterium | reverse complement strand
CTTTCGTCAGCAGTACAAAAACCGTGGTCTCCTGCCGGGCGCTGGAGGTAGCCACTTCGGGGCAAACCTCTCTAAACTCTGCCATGCGTTCATCATGGAAGGAAGCCACCACGATTTGATCTTGCATATCGTACTGGCGGATGAGATCGCAGAAAGGCTGCGCCATCGACTGCTCGGTTGTCTTAATTTCGATGGTCATACGGTAATCGGGGAAAGTCTGGAAGATTTCTTCCAAGGTAGGAATGGTAATATCCTGCCCGCGGTAGGGGTAGGTTGTCCCATCGTCGCGTGACCAATCGTAACCGGCATCGAACTGTTTGATTTCAGCCAGGGTCATGGTTTCGATTTCGCCGCTGCCGTTGGTGGTGCGATCTACGGTCTCATCATGGCTGATGACCAATACGCCATCCTGGGTGATGTGCAAATCCATTTCGAGCACATCCACCCCCAGGGCCGCGGCGTGTTGCATGGCAAACATTGTATCGCCGGGCCAGAGATCATCCCCGCCTTGATGGGCGATCACCAGGGGATAGTTTAAATCAGCGGCATAGTAGGGATGCGATGCAGCAGGCTTTGAGAATAGCATGGCCAATGCCAGGCCGAGAACGATGATTGCAATGGCAATTAAGATAAATTTTTTCATGTTTTCCTCTATTACCAAAATACCAGATTTTTTGCTCTAGTTCCCTCGCCCACCTTGGCCCCCCGCAGTACCACACAATTTTCCAATTGGACTCCGTGCCCAATCCGTGCCTCGCGTTCGATGAAAACATTCGGCCCAATCACGCAGCCCTCCCCAATGCTGACATCCGATTCAATTAAAACCGGGCTGACGAAGCGCGACTTCTTGCCAACCTCATCGAGAACCAGCTCAGTTTGGGGTTGCCCATTCTTCAAGTAGCGCAGGTTGAGCCGCAGCAAATCCTCGGGGCGGGTCAGGTCGATGCGCTCCGGTATCAGATGGCCATAAACCTCGCCTTCATGTTCGATCAAGGCTTGAATCGCATCTTGCAACTCATATTCGCCGCGCTGCGAGGGCCGCATGGCTTGCAGGTGATCCAATAATTTTGTGGAAAATAAATAAAGTGGGGGGCTGCCTAAATCAGAGGGAGCCGCCTCCGGGCCAGGCTTTTCGATAATGCGGATCACGCGCTCCCCATCGAGTTCCACAACCCCCATCCGGCTCAAGTCTGCTGGGCCAACCCGCAGCAGCGCCAAAACTGCATTGGGCGGCGGCACGCTCACCCACATCCGCAGCATCCCCAAAATAGCCTGCTCATTCACCAGGCTGTCGCAGGCCGAAAGGATGAAATCATCTTCAATATAGGGCGCGGCTTGCAATAGAGCGTGTCCCATGCCCAGGGGGTGGGATTGTTCCACCAGTCGGACGGCAGGATCATTCGCAAAATATGCCGCGATTTCGGTATCTTTCGGGCTGACTACCAGGATAAAATTGTCAGCACCGTTCGCGGCCAGGGTATCCATGACGCGGGCTACCATGGGTTTTCCCGCGATCGGGCACATGGCTTTAGTGCGGTCTTCAGTGATGGGGTGCAGGCGAGTGCCGCGCCCCGCGGCGGGTATGACAGCTTGCATCATGTTTCCTTGTTATGCTTCCGGGGTTAGTCGATGATAAGTACTTGTGTGCCGTAACCGCGCACATCCCAACCGCTGCGGTCCTCGATGTTGGCCTCGTAAGTGGGGCTCACCCAGCGAAAGAGCCATTTGGCATCTTCATTGCGCATGTTGATGCAGCCGTGGCTCATCGTGACGCCAAAATTATTGTGCCAGAAGGTGCCGTGGAAGGCCGCTCCGGTTTCGTAGATGAAGAAACTCGTCCAGGGGACTCCCGGCAAACTGTAGCTGCCCGGCGCTCCTGAGGCGGAGAGGCTGCCCATGTGTTTGGAGGGCGATTTGGAGGTGATGTGATACTCACCCTTGGGGGTACGCGTCCCCACTGGGACATCTTTCTGCCCTTGCCCGGAGGAGATTTTCGCCCCGTAAACCACCTGATCGCCCTCGTAAGCCGTCAAGAATTGGCGTCCCAGCGAAACCTCGAGGCGTTTCTCCTCGAAGGGCACCTCCGGGGATATCGGAGTCAACTCTTCGGGCGGGATGGGGCGTAAATGGCTGGCAGGCACATAATTGATCAGATAATCGGTCACTTCAGAGGTCAGTTCATACCAGGGTTGGCGATCCGGCCCTTCGATGATGTCCGTTATCCAATGATTCGTTTCATAATACAGGCGATAATGCAATTGCCAACCTTCATTGCGGGAATATTGATAGGCCTGCGTATAGGGCAAGGTCACTTCGGCCAGTTGTCCGCTTTGGGGGACGGTAACCAAAGGCGTATTGTAGCGGTAGTGAACCGTTTGCACGTAAGCGCTGTGGATATAACCCTCCCACACCCGGTACCAAAAAGGATTGTAAGCCGGGCCTTCCGGGCCGGTCAGGGTTTCGTAGATGTTCATCAATTCATCCTGAAGCGTCCAGCGTACCACCCAGCTATGCTCGCGCGGCTCCTGATAGATAGCTGTGCG
>DOTA01000418.1 GCA_003513015.1 Chloroflexota bacterium | reverse complement strand
GTAATCGACACCGATAATCGCCCCTTTGGTAGCAATATCCAGATACCATTGGGTAAATTCTTCTTCGCTGATAGCATCCTGACTGACCTGGGTCAGCATGGCGTACATGCTGGCATAATCTTCGGCTTTCCAGGCATCCAGGTAGGTACGTACCGCATCGTCCACATCGGGAACCGGGGTGGTTTTCTGATCGGGCGGCGGCAAAGTGGGTGTGGCCGTTTCGGTCGCCGTAGGCAGGGGCGTTTCTGTCAGGGTTTGCGCTGCGCCGCTACAGGCAGCCACAAACACTATCAGCAGTAACAAAATAATCCCGTTTCGGATTTTCATTGTTTTCCTTGTAAGATGTCCGCAAAGACCGGGCAATCATAATTAAAGTTGATCTGGCAAGCCACGGGCACATCAGGCGCTAGTTCAATACCCAAACGCCGCAACGCATGGGTGAGATGGCAAAGCGGTAAACCTACCACATTGGCATAACAGCCCTGCAAATTCTCTACCGGGCTGAAACCGTTGTGCTGGATGGCATACGCGCCAGCCTTATCCAGTGGATCACCGCTTTCGATATAAGCTCGCATCTCAGCATCATCATAATCCCGCATGGGAACATCGGTGCTGCAACAATCCACTAAAAGCTGATCGTTTTGTAAGAGCGCAATCGCTGTGTAAACCTGATGGCTGCGACCGCGCAACCGCCGCAGCATACGCTCGGCATCCTCATTATCAACGGGTTTCCCCAAGATTTGGTTCCCATCTACCACGGTGGTATCGGCGGCGATAACCAGCGCATCCGGTCCGGCGGAGGCAGCCACGGTGCGCGCTTTATCGGCGGCCAAGCGTTGCACGTAGGCGTTGGCGGGTTCATCTGCAAGGGGGGTTTCATCCACATCTGCCGGTAACACCTGAAATTCCAGTTCGGTAAGGCCTAACAATTGGCGGCGGCGGGGAGAATTTGAAGCTAAAATTACATCCATCTTTTGATCCAGAAAAACCGGGCTTTTCGGTTACTTGGGTTCTCTACGGGGCGTGATTCTATCACAATCCGACCTACCCCATTCATTCGGCGCGCAGTACAATGAGCCACAACCTTGTATAGTCAACCCGCAATCATTCCCAAAACGTAAATTTTTCAGGAGGCAGCATGCAACAACTCGTAGATCGAATTCTCAAAGAAGGTAAATACCTGGGTAACGGTATCCTCAAAGTGGATGGGTTTATCAACCATCAGGTTGATCCTCAATTAATGAATGAGGCCGGTAAAGCCTTCGCTGAATTTTTCAAAGATGTGGGTGCCACCAAAATTTTAACCGCCGAAATTTCGGGGATTGCTCCCGCGGTGTACACCGGCCAACACATGAACCTGCCCGTGGTGTACGCCCGCAAGCGCAAACCCGTGACTATGCCCGACCAGGTGCTGCTAACCCTGGCCCCCTCGCACACCAAAGGCCGCACTGTGGAACTGATCGTCTCGCCCGAATATTTAGCGGGCGGCGAAAAAGTGCTCATCATCGATGACTTTTTGGCCTCCGGGGCCACCATTTTAGGGCTGGTGCGCCTGGCCGAAATCGCCGGGGCCAAAATTGTGGGCATCGGCGCGCTCATCGAAAAAATCTTTGAGGGCGGGCGCGCCTCGCTAAGCAACCTGAATGTGCCCATCCACTCGCTGGCCGCCATCACCTCCTTCGACAACGACGAAATTCACTTCGATTAATTTTTTTCAACCGCGAAGGTACGCGAATTTTCGCAAATATTTTTCCCATTCGCGTACATTAGCGCATCTTCGCGGTTCAAACAACAAATACCATGCACGACACCATCATCATTTTAGATTTTGGCTCGCAATACTCTCAACTCATCGCCCGACGGGTGCGCGAGCAACAGGTTTACTCCGAGCTACTCCCCTGGAACGTGCCCCCCGGGCGCGTCGCCGCCCTGCAACCCAAAGGTTTCATCCTTTCGGGTGGGCCAAACTCGGTGTATGCAGCGGGCGCGCCGCAGGTTCCTGCCTACGTTTTGGATTCGGGATTGCCCGTTTTGGGGATTTGTTATGGGATGCAAGCTCTCACGCATGCCCTGGGTGGAGGGGTGGCCCCCTCCACAGAAAGGGAGTACGGCCCCGCCCAGGTGGTGACTCTGATCCCCAATGATTTAACGCCTCCTGGGGATTTTCCCGTGTGGATGTCGCATGGCGATCGAATTGAAGCCTTACCCGAGGGATTCATCCGCCTGGCAGAATCGAGCAATTCCCCGTTCGCGGCCATGGGCGATCCGGCGCGCGGCTACTTTGGGGTGCAGTTCCACCCCGAGGTGCATCACACCCCCTCGGGCTCCGAAATGCTGCGCCGCTTCGTGATCGAAGTTTGCGACGCGCAGCCCGATTGGACTCCCGCAGCCATCATCGACGAGAGCGTGGCGCGCATCCGGGCACAAGTGGGCGAGCAACGCGTGCTTTCGGCCATCAGCGGCGGGGTCGATTCGAGTGTGGCCACGGCCCTGGTGCAGCGCGCTGTAGGTAACCAATTGGTGGCAGTCTTTGTGGATAACGGCCTGCTGCGCAAAAATGAGCCGGAGCAAGTGGTCGAAACCTTCCGCGAACATTTGGGGGTGCAACTTTTTCCGGTGAACGCCGTAGAAGATTTTATGGAAGCCCTCGCGGGCATCACGGAACCTGAACAAAAACGCAAAATCATCGGCGAGAAGTTTATCCGCATCTTTGAGCAGCAAGCCCGGATTTTGAACCAGCCACCCTTTTTGGTACAAGGCACCATCTACCCCGATGTAGTCGAATCCAGCGCCCCGGATCGGGCGCAGGCGCACAAGATCAAAACCCATCATAATGTCGGTGGTCTGCCCGAAGATATGCAGTTTAATCTGGTCGAACCGCTGCGCTACCTTTTTAAAGATGAAGTGCGCGCCGTGGGCGAGGCCTTAGGGCTGCCGCCCGAACTGGTTTGGCGGCAACCCTTCCCGGGGCCGGGTTTGGCCGTCCGCTGTTTAGGTGAGATCAACTGGGAGCGGTTGGAGCGTCTGCGGGAGGCGGATGCTATCTTCAGAGATGAACTTTCCCAAGCCGGTCTGCTGCACATGCGACGAGCAGATGGCCACGGCCACATCACTGGTTCGGCACAGGCTTTTGCCGTGCTGCTGCCGGTGCGCTCGGTGGGCGTAATGGGCGATCTACGCACCTATCAGGAAGCCGTAGCCCTGCGGGCGGTGACCACCGAAGATTTTATGACCGCCGATTGGGC
>DOTA01000292.1 GCA_003513015.1 Chloroflexota bacterium | reverse complement strand
TGTGGGTCTATGTGCATCCCTTGGGCAATCCGGGCACCATCGTTGGGGCCGCGACGCTGCATCCCTCCAATGACCTCAGCTACACCCTGGAATTATCGGAGCATCCCATCCCGGCGTATTCCACCGTTGAGTTCTATTATCAAATCACCCTGGAAGATGGCACCACCCAGACCACCCTGCCCGAAAATTTTTTGTATGCCGATAACCGCTTCGATTGGCAGACCCAGCAGTTCGTGCCTTTTGCAGCATTTTGGTACGAGGGAGAGGCGGCTTTCGGCCAGGAAGTGCTGAGCGCCGCCCAAGCGGGGATGCACAAACTGCAAGGCTACCTGCCCGCCCCTGATCCACCCACAACCTCAATTTATGTTTACGCCAGTGCCGCCGAATGGCAAACCGCCCTGCGCCTGAGCGGTCAAAGCGGGGCTTGGGTTGCGGGACACGCCAGCCCTGAACTGGGCACGGTGGTGGTTTCGATTGCCCCTGGCCCGACTCAAAGCCACGAAATTGACCGCCAGATTCCGCACGAAGTGGCCCATGTGATGCTTTATGAGTGGCTGAGCGAAGGGTATGATCGCTTGCCCCAATGGCTGAGAGAAGGCTTGCCCTCAATGGCGGAATTGTCCCCCAACCCGGATTACGCTCAGCTGTTAGCCCAGGCCTACGCAGGCGAAAACCTGCTGCCAATGAGCTCGCTATGTGATAGTTTCCCACTGGAGGCCTCCAATTTTCTATTGGCCTATGCCCAGGCCACGGATTTCACCTGGTTTTTGTACGAGCATTATGGCAGCAGCGGATTGGAAAATTTGGTGAGAGCGTATGCGGGCGGCTTAAGCTGCGAGGCTGGAACTCAAGCAGCGCTCGGCAAATCTTTGAACGAGCTTGAGCGCGATTGGCGCGCCCAGGCTTTTGGCGAAAATCAATTTTTGGCCGCTTCACAAGACTTGATGCCCTGGCTGGTGCTGTTGGGCGTGGTTTTGTTGGGGCCGCTGATTTTGCTGATCCGCAGAAAAACGCGAGACTGAACCGCAGAACATCAACACTGAAGTAGTTTGTGGGTGTCTGTGGAGTTCCTATGTCCAAGGTACAGCTTTGGTCTCGTGGTGTATCCGCTACTCGCCTTCGTGCCAATTATTTTGTTTTTAGGCTGGTTATCTTTGCGTAGGTTGGAAAAGAAACGAGCCGGTTAATTCGAGGTGTGAATGAACGAAAATCAAATGCGCTTGCACGCCGTTGTGGAGGGTCGCGTTCAGGGGGTGGGATTTCGCTATTTTACACAAGAGCGCGCCGTATTTTTAGGGTTGACCGGCTGGGTGCGCAATCGCTGGGATGGCACGGTAGAGGTTGTCGCCGAAGGCCCTCAGGCTGATATTGAGATTTTGCTCAAAGCCCTCCAACGCGGCCCAAGGGCTGGCACCACCCAAAATGTAAAGTTCGATTGGTTGGAAGCCACAGGGGAGTTCAGTAGTTTTCGTATCCGCCAAACAGAATAGATTAGCGCTGATACACCCGCAGATAATCAACCAACATGCGCTGCGGGAAGACCGAGGTTTCATCGGGGTTGCCGGGCCAATTTCCGCCCACAGCCACNNTCTACATACCAGCGGATCTCTCGCGGTTCCCATTCAATCACGAAAACGTGAAAATCCAGATCGGCAGTTTCTCCGTCTGGGAAGACGTAGGTTCCAGTTTTATAATCGTGCGGATTACCATAATGTAATGTACCATGCACCCGATCGGGTTCGCTGCCGATGAATTCCATAATGTCGATCTCACCGCTGGCAGGCCAGTTGCCATATTTCCCAATGGTAGGCATCATCCAAATTGCCGGCCAAATCCCCTGGGTATTGGGCAACTTTGCCCGGGCTTCAATCCGCCCATAGGTGAACTCTGCCCGCACCATGGTGTTAATCCGGGCCGAAGTGTATTTGCGCCCCATATATTCTTCAGCCTGGGCCTGAATGACCAGCATCCCATCTTCAATGAAAGCGTTCTCCGGGCGATCAGTATAGAATTGCAGCTCATTATTGCCCCAACCTGTGCCACCTTTAGAATAATTCCAGGTGTTCAGATCGGGCGTGGAACCATCGGGGAGGTCGAATTCATCCGCCCAAACCAGAGTCCATCCCGGGGTTGGAATAGGGGTTTCCGTAGGAACGGGACTCGCTATGGGTTCAGGTGTATCCACTGTGCTGCAAGAACCAATCAAAAATGCACTCATCAATAACAGAAATGGGAAGAAAATTCTCATCAAGGCATGAAACTCCAATCATGGGTTGGTTTGCGGTCTGCAGTGTGCCGTCCGCGGTCACGATTTTATCACCCAAAGCCCAAACCCCGTTCTTTGAGCGAAACAAAACGGCCATTTCCGATCACCAAATGGTCGAGCACCTGCACGTCGAGCAGCTTGCCCGCCTCCACAATGGCGCGGGTGATGGCCACATCATCGGGACTGGGAGTGGGGTCACCGCTGGGGTGATTGTGTGCCACGATAAGCGCCGCGGCATTGCTGCGAATCGCCCCTTTGAACAATTCTCCCACCCGCACCTGAGAGGAGTTGAGCGAGCCGCGATAAACGGTTTCAACCTTTTGCACCCGGTTGCGTGTGTTAAGCAAGATCACGCGCAGTTCCTCCTGCTCCAGAGCGCTCATTTCATATTGCACCAAGTTAGCCGCGTCCGCCGGGCTATTGATGCTGGGGCGCGCCTCCGGCGCTTCCAGGGTCAGGCGGCGACCCAACTCGATGGCCGCCTTGATCTGGGCGGATTTGGCTGGGCCAAGCCCATGTTCGGCGCGCACTTCATCGAAGGAGGCCCGGTGCAGGCCGCTGATCCCGCCAAAGTTTTGCAGCAAGCGCTGCCCCACTTGCACCGCGTTCTCGCCTTGAACCCCTACGCGCAGCAAAATCGCAATCAACTCTGCATTGGAGAGCGCTTGCGGCCCTAAATGCGCCAGGCGCTCGCGCGGGCGCTCACTCACTTCTAAATCCATAATCCGATAAGCTGGTTGTTGGTTGTCGGTTGATGTTTGTAGGTCGGTTGTTTCCTGATCTTCCATCCCTCGGCCCTCGTTTCTGATCGCACTCTCTACGTTGTATCCCGGCTACTGTCCCCGGTCTTATGTTATTTTATACAACACTCCCAGAAAAACCGCAAGTCAAAAAATCGGCTATGGAATGCCCCAATAAGGGTATAATCAGCGCAGAAATGCAAAGACCACCATCATCACCAAATCACAGAGCGTTTCTCCAAAATTTTATAAATTCTCAGTGATCCCCGTGTCTCCGTGGTTTTTGCGACAGAATCACCCCTAACGGAGTGCTATCATGAACTTTGACCCCACTAATCTTAGCAACTTTATGTTAATCCTGGTCACCTGGGGCGGGCTGTTTCTTGCTGCTCTGTGGTTAAGCCTGATTATCTGGACCTATCGCGACAGCCGCGCCCGCGCCCGCGATCCCTTGGGGCGCATCCTGGCAGTGTTGGTGGTAGCCGTGCTCTTCCTGCCCGGAATTATGGTTTACCTGATTTTGCGCCCCCGTCACACCCTCGAAGATGAATACCAACGCACTCTCGAAGAGGAAGCCCTGCTGCAATCCATCGAAGAAACTCCGGTTTGCCCTGGTTGCGGCCGCCGCACGCGTGAAAGCTGGATGGTTTGCCCCAACTGCCACACCAAACTCAAAAAACCCTGCCACCACTGCGGCAAACTGATGGAACTACCCTGGAACCTGTGCCCCTACTGCGGCACCCCTACCCCTGGGATGCGCCGCGAAAGCCTTTCTATGGATGAAGCCCTCCAGACCCTGACTCCTGTGACTTTTGAGGAGGCAGATGAAATCGATGAATTTGGATTTCTCGAACTCCCTGAGGAGGAACCCGCTCCCGATGAAGAACTACAGGATGAGGAAATTTAGAGGGGTTCCGTAACCCTTAAAAACTCCAGCCCCCGAAGGACATCTCCGGGGGCTGTTGATTCTTACAGAAATATCACCTGCCCGCACACTTCGACAAGCTCAGTATGCGGCGATATCCATTATTTCTTAATCTTCAGGGCATTCCAACCGGCGAAAACGCCGTCATCGCCCAATTCCTGCTCGATGCGCAGCAGTTGATTGTACTTGGCCACGCGGTCGGAGCGGGCCGGAGCACCGGTTTTGATCTGGCCCATGTTGAGAGCCACGGCCAAATCGGCGATGGTGGCATCTTCGGTT
>DOTA01000257.1 GCA_003513015.1 Chloroflexota bacterium | reverse complement strand
GGATGTCTGGCACGGGCGCAAGCCCTTCACGGCGTATCGCAAAGTGTACCCGCGCTTTATGAGCGAGTTTGGCTTTCAGTCGCTGCCTCCGCTAGAGACGGTCCGCACCTATGCCGAGGAGGCGGACTGGAACATGACCTCGTACATCATGGAGCATCATCAACGCAGCGGTTCGGGCAACGGCTTGATGATCGGTCAAATGACCGACACCTTCCGCATGCCCGAAAACTTCACCGCCTGGATTTACCTCAGCCTGGTGCTGCAAGCCGAGGGCATCCGCTACGGCGTGGAACACTGGCGGCGCAACATGCACCGGGTCAGCGGCACGCTCTACTGGCAGCTCAACGACTGCTGGCCGGTGGCCTCCTGGGCCTCCATCGATTACTTCGGGCGTTGGAAAGCGCTGCATTACGCTGCCAAACGGTTTTATGCCCCGGTTTTATTATCTGTTGAAGATCATCCGCCAAAGATGGATTTGCATCTTTCCAGTGATTTGCGCGAATCCTGGGCGGGTTCCGTGCGTTGGAGTTTGGAAACCCTGACAGGCGAGGTGTTGGGTTCCGGTAATCAGGATGTGATTGCCAACCCCCTGAGTGATACACCCATCCTGGCGCTCAATTTTACGGGCAGCCTCACGCCCGAAAATGAACGGCAAATCGTGCTCGTGACAGAACTCTATAAAGGAGCTGAACGCGTTTGACTTTCGGTGTATCCTTTTGTCTCCACCAAACATCTCGAATTAACCAATCCCCGACTGCGCGCCCGCCTCCATTTAGACGGCGACCAACTTGTGATTGAACTCAACGCCCAATCGCTGGCGCGCTTCGTGGAACTCAAACTGGAAGACGCCCCCGATGTGGTTTTCAGCGATAATTATTTTGATGTGCCGCCCAAACGTAAAATTGAAGTTAACTGCCCGCTCCCCAAAGGCTGGACTATCGAACAGGCTCGCAAAGCCCTGAAGGTTTACTCATTGTATAGCTCGTTCACAGCCTGACCCAAAAATCCACAAAAATACAAAACGGCCCCTAAGATTAGCAAACTTGGGGGCCGTTTGAATACAGGTGATGATCGAGCATTTTAGCCCGATTTTTTAATACCGACAAACAAATGCACACTACCAAAGCCGCCAACAATCTGATGGTGGTAATCAAAACCAAATTGCTTGAATAAAACTTGAGTATTCCCAACAATATCATNNGGTTTAAGAACCCGCCTAACCTCCGCCATTGTTTGTTCCTGGTTTGGGCGACAGGAGAAGGCCATCGTGTTGATCACGGTGGAAAATGTATCTTTGGCGAAGGGTAAAACTGCTGAATCAGCGTGTTGAATCTGGGCATGCGCGCCAAATTCTCTCAAGTTTTTCCGGCTTTTGCAAACCGCCTCCCAGTTGCTAGTGATGCCGTAGGTTTTATACTGGTTGGCGTAGGATGAAATCAGGTAACCATTTTCGCAGGAAATTTCCAAAACATTTGGCCCCACGATGTAGGGGATCACACTGCAAACCCATCTTTGCCAGATGGGCAGAACTTTGACGATCCAGTCATAAGCCCAACCATGGCGGTTGAAGGTTCGATTGTATTTTGGGGTAAATTGGTTGAAAATTTCTGTCACTGTTGAAAGCACTTGAAATCTAGCAGATGGGTTCAATTGTAACATTAGGGACCTCTGCCCCAAAATATTGACGTTGAATCCAGAAAGCCACGTTGACCAGGGCGATCATCACGGGAACTTCGATCAATGGCCCAATTACGGCGGCAAAAGCCTCCCCGGAGTTGATCCCGAAAACCGCGATGGCCACGGCGATGGCTAACTCAAAGTTGTTGCTGGCCGCGGTAAACGAAAGTGTTGTGGATTTTTGGTACCCGGCTTTGAGTTTGTACCCCATCCAAAAACTGAGCAGGAACATCACAATGAAATAGATCACCAACGGGATGGCAATCCGCACCACATCCAGCGGAATCTGCACGATGAGATCGCCCTTCAAGCTAAACATCACCACAATGGTGAAGAGTAACGCAATCAGCGTGATCGGGCTGATTTTGGGCACAAATTCGGTGTGATACCATTCCTTGCTTTTGACCCGGATCAATATGAAGCGTGTCAGGAATCCGGCAATAAAGGGGATGCCCAGATAAATGAACACACTCTTGGCGATTTCGCCGATGGTGATTTCTACCAGGCTGCCCTCCATCCCAAACCAGGTGGGCAGCACAGTGATAAAAACGTAGGCGTATACGCTGTAAAACAAAACCTGGAAAATGCTGTTAAAAGCTACTAATCCCGCGGCATATTCGGTGTCGCCTTTGGCGAGATCGTTCCAAACGATCACCATGGCGATGCAGCGCGCCAGCCCGATCAGGATCAATCCCACCATGTAATGGGGATAGCCACGCAAGAAAATGATCGCCAGCACAAACATCAGGATGGGGCCAATTACCCAGTTTTGCAGCAACGAAACGCCTAAAACTTTCCAGTTGCGAAAGACATCCCCCAACTCTTCGTAGCGGACTTTGGCTAGGGGCGGGTACATCATCAGGATTAAGCCGATGGCAATCGGGATATTGGTCGTCCCGACAGAGACAGCCGCATTGAAGTTCTGCACCGCGGCCGGAAAGAGAAAGCCGATCCCGACACCCACAACCATTGCGAGGAAAATCCAGAGGGTCAGGAAGCGGTCCAGAAAGGAGAGCCGTTTGGGGGGATTATTTGTTTGTGTCATGCGTACCTCCGATGATAGTTAGTGAATTACTACAGTTTTAAGCGCATTTCGGCGGTTGAGCAGCCAGAGACTCGCGATTAACAAGGCCAGAATGCCGACCAAGTACAGCCCTACGCTGCCCAGGCTGGCCCCATTGATCCAAGCTCCGTACAACAAACCAGAGAGGGTGCTAAACAGTGCTACCCAGCCCACGTACACCCAGGCTTTCAATCGTCCGATGATAGATGCCGTGATCAAGATACTTTGCAAGCTGAGTTCGGGATCGGAGATCAGGTAGGCCAGCAGCGGCCCGCGGTGCATCCCCAAATCTAAAAACATCTGGGCGATGGGCACTTCCACCAGGGTGGGGAAGTACATAAAAACGCCGAAAACAACGCCGACAAAATTGGCAAAAATTGTATTTTCGCCCGCCAAAGCCTGAATCCATTCGGGGCGGAGCACCTCTCGGATCATACCGACCACGAAGACGCCCACCAGCAATAAGGGGAAAATCTGTTTCACGAACCGCCAGGATTCCCACAGAAAATCCCGATTCTCATCTTCGGTCAGTTGCGTTTTTAGCATCCAGCCCAGCAAAATGGTGAGTACCAGCACACCCAGGAATTTGCCAGTCAAAAGCAGAGTCGCGCCTCCTGGGTACGGAATCACCCCTAAAGCCGCGATCAGGAGGGTCAGCCCCACCAGGGAAATGGAAATCCAGGTCCAGGCGTTGAATCCCTCAAAAATATTCTCGATCCCCTTCCAAGATGCCAAACCAATCAAGACCAACATGCCAATCAAAACGGCACCTTGGGCGGTAACACCCTCTTCGCCTTTGGTCGCATCAAAAGGAACCAACTTGTAGAGAGAATCTTGAATATGAGCCACGCCGGGGATGGGTAAGTTGATCTGGAAATAGATATGTTTCAGGAGCGCAACCTGGAAGGTGCCTACAACCAGCAGCGCCACCAGAAGTAGCAAAAAGATCACCGTGGATCGCCGCATGGCGGCTTGCCCGGCGAACATGGTATCAGTCGCTTGATCGTGCTCTACATCTTCTTTGTGGAAAATGAGCGCCATGATTAAACCGATCCCGATTCCAAACGCCAGCGAAAGCACGAGGCGGGCGATGGCTAAATCTACCCCGATGACCGTACCTGTATAGGAAAGTGCCAGGATGTTGACCGCGGGTGCCACAAATAAGAAGGTGATCGCTGGCCCCAAGCCCGCGCCTTTTTTGTAGATCCCGGCAAACAGGGGAATTACGGTACACGAGCAGACTGCCAGCAAAAATCCCGCCGCAGCCGAAGCCGGATACGAGATTATTTTGGGCGTATTGCGTCCCAAAAACCGGGTGATAGTTTCTTTGGGGATTAAGGCTGTCATGGCCCCGGCAATATAAAAAGCCGGGAGCAGGCATAAAAGCACATGGGCTGCCAGATAAGCTGCCAGGTTCCCCAGACCGCTGCCCAGCAGGCGCGCCACAAAAGTAAGCATGCTTTCAAGCATATGAATATCCCGGATTGGTAATCAGATAACTTTGGATTTGTCCAGAAATAACTTCTGAATTTTCACTGGGTGCAACTGGACAAATCTTGAGCATTATCCGTTGGACGCGCACATAAAACTGGGAAGTAAACAACGGACAATGCCTTAGTTGACAGACAGCGCCGTGGTTACGAAGCTGGTAATCTCGGCGATCGAAGGAATCCGACCACTGCTCACAGTTTTTTCGTTGATTACCAGCCCAGGGGTCGACATCACGCCATAGTCGGCGTATTTTGTCGGATCGGTAACTTTGATGACTTCGGCTTCAAGGCCCAAATCACCAATGACTTTTCGGGTGAGTTGCTCCAGGCGTTTGCAGTTGGCGCAGCCGGAACCAAGCACTTTAATCGTTAGCATATAATTTTCTCCTATTTCTGTGTTGAAATTTCTTCTCATGGGATGAATGAGGGGTCAAGTTGGGCAATGCAATCTGGGCAGCAACATTGGGGCAGCGGTTCGGTATTCAGTTGATTCTCCATTTCCGCAGTGGGAATACTGAACAGCTTGCCAATCTCTATTAACGCGGGGAGCAATTGCGGTTCGGTTAAACGGTAGAAGATGTAGCGGCCTTCGCGCCGGGGTTCCACCAGATTAGCTTCGCGCATTTCCATCAATTGCTGAGAGATGTAAGCCTGGCGTAAATCCAGCAAAGCTTCCAGGTGGCAGACGCAGGCCTCGCCAGTTCCAATGGCCATCAGGATGCGAAAACGAGCGGGCGTACTGATCGCTCGAAAGATGCGGCTGAGTTTTTCATCAGGGGTGAGTTCTGTTATATTCATGATTCTGAATATATTGTAGCTTATATTCGAAAAAGCGAATGTGATAATCGACAGGCATTCTTGTGCAAAACATCACCAATTTAATTAGAGAGTCGCCTGGCTTGGGCAGAGATGATAAAATTCGGATATAAAACACCTAATTAATGGTTAAAAATATGTCTGTCTACCTTCACGATATTCCCCTCAACGAAGCGCAAGCCCGCCTGCAATCCGCCCTCGAAGCCGTCGATCTCTGGCGGGTCTTAGGTGTTGAAGAACTTCCTCTCGATGAGCATATCCTCGGCCGCGTGCTGGCCGAACCGGTATGGGCCAAAATCTCTTCTCCCCACTATCACGCCTCCGCTATGGATGGTTTTGCTGTGTGCGCCATTGACACCGAAAGCGCCATGCCCACATCGCCGGTAGCGATCCCCACCGCGGTTTTTACGGATGGCGAAATCCGCACCACCTACATTGATACGGGGGATCCCCTGCCGCTATGGGCGAATGCCGTGATCCCCATCGAAAAAGTCGAACCCCTGGCTGAGAACGGCCAGCCCGCGTCCGATTCCCGCCAACCGCACAGCATCCGCATCCGTGCCGCTGTCACCCCCTGGAGTCACGTGCGTCCCCTGGGTGAAGATATGGTTGCCACCCAACTGGTGCTGCCCGCCGGGCACACCTTGCGCCCGGTTGATTTGGGCGCGATTGCTGGCTGTGGGCATCACACCGTCAAAGTGGCGCGCAAGCCCAAAGTGGCGATCTTGCCCACTGGTACGGAACTGAAACCGATCGGCGAGCCGGTTGCATCCGGGGATATTATCGAATATAACTCCCTGGTGTTGGCTGCCCAGGTCAATGGCTGGGGCGGCGAGGCGGCTCGCTGGAGCATCACCCCCGACAATTTTGAGGGCATCCGTTCTCGGGTGGCCGAGGCCGCCCAAAGCGCGGATCTGATTCTGCTCAATGCGGGTTCATCCGCTGGTTCCGAAGATTTTTCCGCAGGTGTGGTGGAATCGCTCGGCGAGTTACTCGTTCACGGCGTGGCTGTCCGCCCGGGGCATCCCGTGATTTTGGGGATGGTTGCGCGACCTAGGACCGCAGACCGGGAACAGGAAGATACCGTCTCTCATCTTTCATCCGTCGTCCCCATCATTGGCGTTCCCGGTTACCCCGTCTCCGCCGCGTTGACGGGCGAAATCTTCGTTGAGCCGCTGATTGCCCAATGGCTGGGGCGTCCCTCGGCGCAGCCCTATGAGATCGAAGCCAACCTGACCCGAAAAATTACCTCCCCCGGTGGCGATGATGACTACGTGCGCGTGGCCGTGGGGCGCGTGGGTGAGAAAACCCTGGCTGCACCCGTGGCCCGCGGCGCAGGGGTGATCACTTCTCTAGTGCAGGCCGATGGCATTGTGATCATCCCGCGCGGTTCGCAGGGCCTGCCCGCCGGGGAAAAAGTGAAAGTGCGCCTGTACCGTTCCACGGCTGAGATCGAGCGCACCATTTTGGCGATCGGCTCGCACGATATTACCCTGGATGTAATTGCCCAGTTTTTGGCGGCGCGCGGACGGCGGCTGGCCTCGGCTAATGTGGGCAGTTTGGGCGGGTTGGTGGCCTTGCGCCGCGGCGAAGCCCATTTAGCTGGTTCGCATTTGCTCGACCCCGAAAGCGGCGAATATAATTTGAGTTACATCCGCCAATATTTGCCGGAGACTCCCGTGCGGGTGGTAGCGTTGGTGGGACGCGAGCAGGGTTTGTTGGTGCCGCGCGGCAACCCCAAGGGAATCCAATCTTTGGGAGACCTCCGCAACCCTGAGGTCCGTTTTGTCAACCGCCAGCGAGGCGCGGGAACGCGCGTCTTGCTGGATTATCATTTAGGGAAAATAGGCCTTGTCCCCGAAGCAATTAATGGCTATCATCAAGAAGAGTTTACGCATCTTTCGGTGGCCGCAGCGATTGCTTCCGGGCGGGCAGATTGTGGCTTGGGCATCGCTGCTGCCGCACAAGCCCTGCAACTGGATTTTGTGCCGCTTTTTCAAGAGCGTTATGATCTGGTGGTGCCGGAAGTTTATGCTGAGAGCGATTTGCTGGCCCCTTTGTGGGTTTTACTCGAGGATCTGAGTTTCAAAAGTATGGTTGCTGGCTTGCCCGGTTATGACATCGGCGTGATGGGTAAACTGGTCGCTAAGGTAAAGTGAAGTATGCAATCTGTATTGATCGTTGATGATAATCGCGAGATGGCCGATAGCCTGGCTCAAATTGTCACTTTGTTGGGGCTGGAGGCCAGAGTGGCCTATGGCGCTCGCACGGGCATGATGATGCTGCAAAAAGAAACGCCCGACGCGGTTTTTTTGGATGTCAACATGCCGGGCGTGGATGGCTTCGAAGTAATGGCCTATTTACGGCGTTTGCCTCAAATGAAAAATATTCCCGTAATCATCGTCACCTCAGACGACCAACCCGAAACGGCGCAAAAAGCCCGTGATACTGGTGTACTGGCGCTGATTGTCAAACCTACCAGCGTGGACCGGATCGAAGCGGCCTTGCGGATTGCGGGTGTTTTGGCCTAGCTTGATTGTGGAAAGGAGAGAACCCATGCCGATAGAAGCCGGAAACCCAGCCCCCGAATTTGAGTTGCTCGATGAATCCGAAAATCTGCATCGCCTGGAGGATTACCGCGGCAAAACGGTGTTGTTATATTTCTACCCCAAAGACGATACTCCCGGCTGCACCACGGAGGCTTGCAACTTCCGCGATGATTACAGCGCCTACGCAGATGCCGGTGTGGTTATCCTGGGGGTCAGCCCGGATACCCCAAAGAAACACACCAAATTCAAGGCCAAATTCGAACTGCCCTTCACTCTTTTAGCAGATACGGACCATCAGGTTTGTGAAGCTTACGGGGTGTGGGGCCTCAAAAAATTTATGGGCCGTGAGTATCAAGGTGTTTTCCGTACCACTTTTTTGAT
>DOTA01000166.1 GCA_003513015.1 Chloroflexota bacterium | reverse complement strand
GTGCGCCTGGCCTTTGCCGTGGCAGCCCACCTGGATCCCGAAGTGCTGCTGATTGATGAAGTCTTGGCGGTGGGTGATGCAGCCTTCCAGAAAAAATGCCTGGGCAAAATGTCGGAAGTGGCTGGCAGCGGCCGCACGATTATTTTTGTCAGCCATAATATGGGAGCGATCAAAGGATTGTGTTCGCGGGCTGTCTGGTTGGATGGCGGCGAGATGCGCGCCGATGGCCCGGTGGATGATGTGGTGCAGCAATATTTGGTTGCCAGTACCGAAGATGGTGAGTGGCAGACCGAATTAGCTGAGCGCACAGATCGGGTTGGTGATGGTAGCTTGCATTTTACCGGCCTGCAACTGCGCGCGGCCAGCGGCGAACCCTGGGTTTCGGCGGTAGCCGGCGAACCGATCGAGTTTGTAATTTCTTATGAACTAAACACCAAAAATTTGCAATCAGCAACGATCACTTTATGGTTAAGGGATGCCTTCACCAAAGGCATCCTCAAACTTTCTACCGATCTCACCGGCCAGGATTTTTCATCTCTGCCCTCCAAAGGCCAGATTGTTTGCCGGGTGCCGCGTTTTCCGCTGCGCGAAGGGCGATACTATATCGATTTAGGCGCTAATATCAACGGCGTCAAAGCTGAGCGCGTGTTGCGTGCCAGCGTGTTGGAAGTGATCAACGGCGATTTTTACATCACGGGCCGCGTTCCGGGGCATGCCAACGATGGCGATTTCTTGTGCGATCATTTTTGGGCACTCGAAGAGAGCTAACGAACTTATGCCGCTCAAAACCATCTATGTCGGTTTCAATTTATCTTTTTGGGTCGATGTTGCCACTCGCTTAGCGGATGATGCCGGCTGGCAGCCAACCTACTGGGTTGGCAGGGACGATTTGGAACCCCGCGTGACCGCCAGATTCCCGGAAGTTGTCTATCACTCCTTGATCCANNCGAGAATTTTCCGGCACGGAAGTTGATACCCTTAAAATGATGGATCGCATGAGTGCCTTGGATTCCTTTGGTTATTTGGGGCGCGAGCGTTTATATTATCGCCAGTTAATGTATTGGCGTGCGGTCATTGAGCAGCACCAACCCGATCTGGTCGTTTTTGGAACGATTCCGCACTTGATTTACGATTATCTGCTTTACGCGCTCTGCCAGAAAGCAGGGATTCGCACGGTGATGTTCGAATCCACTCCCATGCGTGGGCTTGTGTTTTTGATGGATCGCTTCGATGGAGAATCTCGAGCTGCGCGGCTTTATCAAGAAATGTTGCTAACGTATAACCATGAGCCAAGTGTGCTTCGCCCGGAAACAGAAGCTTACCTCCAGACCTTGCGGGGTAATTATGATCAGGTTCCAGCTTATATGCGGCGTGCTTACAAAGAAGAGTTGCCCGGGCGGCAACGCTCAACTTTGGGGACAACCCTCAAAAAACTGGTCGATTTACCGGCCTATGGTCGCTATTTTCGAAAACAGCGCGCGATTATTACGCAAAAATTCAGCCAGCCTCGGAGCTATCACGTCAAAAAAGGGCAGCAACCTGAACAAGATTCATATTCCCGCGTTGATGACACAATTTTACGCTGGCGAGCCAAACGGTATATGCGTCGGCTTGAGGTACATTATCACCAGCGGGCAGTTCCGGTTGATTTGGATCGGCCGTATATTTATGTGGGTTTGAGTTTCCAACCCGAACGTACTTCCTCACCCATGGCGGGTGTATATGTCAACCAATGGCTGATGGTGGATTTGCTGGCAAAATCTGTTCCCCAAGATTGGTTGGTTTATGTAAAAGAACACCCCACACAGTTCACCCCATCTATGAATTTCCGGTCTCAAAGCGGGAGAGCACCGGTTATGTATGACGATTTGGCGGCGATCCCGAATGTGCGCCTGGTTCCAATGACTACTCCTTCTTTTGATCTCACCGATCATGCCAGAGCAATTGCCACCGTCACCGGCAGTGTGGGCTGGGAAGCCATTAACCGGGGCAAACCGGTGCTGCTGTTTGGGCATCCCTGGTATCGTGGTTGTGAGGGCACTTTCCAGATCGATTCGCAGTCAGATTGTGTGAATGCTCTGCAACAAATCGAATCAGGTCTTCAAATCAATTATCAAAAAGTGCGTTTGTTTGTACATGCGATCGAGCAGGTCGGGATCGAAGGGTATGTCGAGCCTCATTTGAAAATAGCCAATATTTCGGAGCAGGAAAACGCGGCTTTAATTGCAGGGGCCATCCGGGAATTTTGGGAAACCAGTTTGAATGAAGGCGAAAACCACGGATGAGACCGCGCGTCCTCTTTGTGCCCATTCATGTCGCTTCGATGGTTGAGATGCTCCCGGTCGCGGAACAGATCGCAGTTGAAGGGCGCTTTGAGCCTTTGTTCTTTATCTTCTTTGCCGCCACTCGGGATCAGGTTGAAGTATTGAAGCAACGCGGATTGTCCGCGATTGGGCCGGGATTGCCAACCAGGGACGTAAATTCCCAAAATGAAGCCGCCGCTCCCATAGTAGACAAGCCTCTCTCGTTTCGGAAGCGGATAGCGAAGTGGATGAGCCACACCACACCGACAGCTTTCATCTGGCATTGGGTTGAATATTTGCGCATGCGCGATAAAGCCCGAAGGGTTTTGCGCCAGGAGCGCGTTGCCGCGCTGGTAGTTTTAGGGGACCGGCATGTGGGCTGGGAGACCGCGTTCCTACGGGAAGGGAACCACCTTCAAATTCCAAGTTTGATTATCCCTTATTCTTTAACGGCCCCTGAAGGGGCCTTCGCCTATCGCCGCACGTTGGATGATCTGCATCTTTATCAGGTCAATACGCCTTTTCGCCGTTTCATCCAACACAAATACCCCATCTGGACGCAGCAAGAAGGGGATGACACGTTCTTTTTTATTCCGCTGGGGAATGCGCTGGCCGCACAGGTTTGTGGGATGATGCCGGATAATCCCTGGGTGTTGGGGGGTGGGCGAGCAACCCGCATGGCCGTGGAGAGTCGCCGGCTGCAAAAGATGCTCCTGGCACAAGGTGTGGCGGCTGAAAAAATGGCAGTTACCGGTCGGGCTTCGGTGGATCAAATCACCGC
>DOTA01000479.1 GCA_003513015.1 Chloroflexota bacterium | reverse complement strand
AAAATTTTGCTGTGTGCCGTGCCCCAGCTTGGCGAACACGGTATGTTACCCTGGGATGTGCATTGGGCCGAAACTCGTTTTTTGTTCGAATGCCTCACCCAGCAAGATGCGGTGGTAGTTTTGAGCCTGCATCCTAAAAGCGATCCGGCGGCTTATCAGCCCTTGGCAGATGAATTTGGTGCGTTGATTGCTCAGCGGCGGGCCTATGAATTGATCCCTGCTTGTGATGTCTTTGTGGCGACTTTTTCGGGCACGGTGATGGCGGCCATTGGTTGCGGCGTACCCACCGTAGTGATCGATTTTTACGGATTGAACTATTCGTATTTTGACAATGAACCCGGCATCATGATTGTGAATCAGCATGCCGATTTAGCTCCTATCCTGGAACGATTGTTTAATGACCAAGAGTATTACGCCCAAGTGGCTCTTGCCCAACAAACCCGCGGTCCTGAATGGATTTTGCTCGATGGGCTGTGTACCCGTCGCATAACGGATGAACTGTATCAATTGATGGCTGGAGTATCATAATGAGCGCAAGTAAACATATTACGGTGATTGCCGAAGTTGGTTCTGTTCATGATGGCAGCTTCGGTAACGCCCTCAAGTTGATCGAAACCGCGGCCGAATGCGGGGCCGATGTGGTCAAATTTCAAACACATATTTCCGCGGCCGAAACATTGCGCGAGGCCCCCATGCCGCCCTACTTCAAAGGCGAGCCGCGCTACGAGTATTTTGAGCGCACCGCTTTCACCTTCGCGCAATGGCAGCAAATCAAGGCGCAATGCGATGCCCTGGGAGTGGAGTTCCTTTCATCCCCGTTTTCTATTCAGGCCCTCGAATTGCTGGAAGAACTCGGGGCTGAGAGTTACAAGGTGGCTTCCGGGGAAGTGACCAACCTGCCTTTATTGGAAGCCATGGCAAAGACCGGCAAGCGCATCTACCTTTCATCGGGGATGAGTTCCTGGGATGAATTGGATGCCGCGGTTGCGGCCATCCAGCCCTTCAATCCGGATTTATGGGTGATGCAGTGTACCTCGGCTTATCCCACCCCCTATGAGCGCGTGGGCCTCAATGTAATGCTAGAGATGCAGGCGCGTTATCATCTGCCGGTCGGTTTCTCAGATCATACCGCTACCAATTACTCGGCTTTCGCCGCCGCCTCTCTGGGTGCCTCCGTGATCGAAAAGCACCTGACCTTCAGCAAGCGCATGTACGGCAGCGATGCCAAAAACGCCTCGGAACCCCACGAGTTTGCCGAAATGGTGCAGGGCATCCGAGCCATTGAAACCCTGCTGGCTAATCCGGTTGATAAAAATAATCTGGAACCTTACCAGGTGATGAAAGAAACCTTTGAGAAGAGTCTGGTTTCCCTGGTACCTATTCCCAAGGGAACGAAAATTACCCGCGAGATGATCGGCGAAAAGAAACCCGGTACCGGTATCCCCGCGGCGCGCTTGGATGAGTTTCTGGGCCGTAAAACCCGCCGTGAGATAGCCGCGGAAACTTTGTTCACGGAAGATGATTTTGAGTAAAGGAAGACAATGAGAAAAATTTGTATCGTAGTTGGTTCGCGCGCTAACTATAGCAGCATTAAAAGCGTGATGCGCGCTGTTCAGAATCACCCCGATCTGCAATTGCAGGTGGTCGCGGGGGCTTCGGCCTTGCTCGACCGTTTTGGTGCGGTGGTGGATGTGATCGAAGCCGATGGCTTCCCCCCGGATGCCCGCGTCCACATGCTCATCGAGGGTGAGAATCCCGTCACGATGGCAAAATCCACAGGGTTAGGGTTGCTGGAACTCCCCACAGTTTTTGAGAATCTCAAACCTGATGTGGTCATCACCGTTGGGGATCGCTTCGAAACCATGGCAACGGCCGTGGCCGCGGCATACATGAACATCCCGCTGGCACATACCATGGGTGGCGAAATTTCCGGCACCATCGATGAGAGCATCCGCCACGCGGTCACGAAATTGGCGCATATCCATTTTCCGGCCAACCAGGAAGCCGCCGAGCGTATCATCCGCATGGGCGAAGAACCCGCCACGGTGCATGTGACCGGTTGCCCGCGCATCGATCTGGTGGCCGAAATCGCCGATGAATCCAACCGCTTGCCGGAGCGCGCCTGGCTGGAATATGAAGGCGTGGGTGGCAAAATCAACCTGGATGAACCCTTCCTTTTGGTTTCTCAGCACCCGGTCACCACTGAATTTGGGCAGGGCGAACATCAGATTACCGAAACCCTGATGGCTTTGCACGAACTGCAAATGCCCACCATCATGCTCTGGCCCAATGTAGATGCCGGTTCCGAGGATGTAGCCCGCGGGATGCGCAAATTCCGTGAGCATTACAACCACGAGCACATCCGTTTTTATAAAAACTTTGCCGTTGAAACTTACGTGCGCCTGATGAAACGCACCGCTTGCAAAATTGGCAATTCCAGCGCATCCATCCGTGAAGGCCCCTTCTTGGGAATGCCGGCTGTCAATGTGGGCACCCGCCAA
>DOTA01000304.1 GCA_003513015.1 Chloroflexota bacterium | reverse complement strand
GGAACGCCAGCGCCGCGGCAAACCCTATGATTTGCGCCCGTTGATCGAAGATTTACGCGCTCCCGATGCCCAAACCCTGGATTTTCGACTGGCGGCGCGCGCCAATGCCACCGGCCGCCCCGAAGAGGTGCTGGAAGCCTTAGGCCTTGATCCGCTAACGGCCCGCGTGCACCGCACACGGTTGATTCTCAAAACGAAGTAACCTCCCCTTCGCCCCAAAAATATGCTACACTCAGCCCATCTTATGCACGAGAGGCAGCGATGGGCTTTTTAGCGTCTATTTTCTTCGGGTTTGCGCCGATGTTGGCGTTTGCCTGGTTTGTCTACCTGCTGGATCGTTACGAGAAGGAGCCTAAAATTTTGCTGGGGGTTGTTTTTGTTTGGGGAGCCCTTGTGGCCGCTGGTTTCGCTTTTATCGTGAATACAACCCTGGGAATGGGGGTCTATGTGGTGACAAACTCGGAGGCCATCACCGAATTTGCTACCGGATCGCTGATTGCGCCGCCGGTGGAAGAGATTTTGAAGGGCTTAGCGGTCTTGGTGGTGTTTTTTATCTTCCGCAAAGAATTTGATTCGGTTTTGGATGGAATTGTGTACGCGGGCATCGTGGCCTTGGGGTTTGCGGCTACTGAAAATACATATTACATCTACAATTATGGTTATCTGGAGGAGGGTTGGGCGGGGTTATTCACGTTGACTTTTGTGCGGGTGATTCTGGTGGGCTGGCAGCATCCTTTTTACACGGCTTTCTTTGGGATCGGGCTGGCAACGGCGCGTTTGAATCGCAGCATTTGGGTTAAACTTTTAGCGCCCACCCTGGGGTTATTTATTGGCATCGTTTTCCATTCACTGCACAATACCTTGGCAACCGTTCTTGATGGGCTGGGCGGGCTAATTGGCGGCACGCTCTTTGACTGGGGCGGCTGGTTTTTCATGTTTTTGGTGATTTTGTGGGCCATCCGGGATGTGCAAAAACGGGTGCAAACCTATTTGCGTGCAGATGTCCAAGCCGGCATCATCACGCCCCGGCAGTATCGCACGGCCTGTTCTTCTTGGGCACAAGCCTGGGCGCGTACCGCAGCGCTTTTCAGCGGGCAACATCGGGATACGGTGCGGTTTTATCAACTTTGTGGAGAGTTGGCGCACAAAAAGTATCAGTATGCGCATTTTGGTGATGAGGGCGGCAACCTGAAGATCATTAACCAGACGGAGGCGGAATTAGCCCAGCTTTCGCCACGGGCACGTTCGTAATTTTTTAGGAATTTAGATGACTCTTCCAGAATTTTTTCAGTTTAGCCAGGGTTCGCTGCAAGACTATGTGGATTGCCCGCGGCGCTTTCAGTTGAAATATATCGAGCAACTGGCCTGGCCCGCGGTCGATACCGAACCCGCCCTCGAAAATGAGCAGTTTCTCCAGTTAGGCGCAGCTTTCCACCGGCTGGTGCAGCAATATTTGATCGGAGTTCCGAGTGAAAAGCTCACCCGGCTGGCCGAAAGAGATATTCAACTGGCCCACTGGTGGGAGAATTTTCTCGCGGAGGCCCGAAAAATGGATGATTGGAAGGCGGGCCAGCTTTACCCGGAGATTTCACTATCAGCTCCGCTCAGCGATTTTCGGCTGGTCGGGAAATTTGATTTGCTGACCGCTAACGCGAACAAATTCATTATCTACGACTGGAAAACCTCCCGCAAGCAGCCCAAGCGTGAGTGGATTGCAGCCAACCTGCAAACCAGGGTTTATCCTTACCTGTTGGCCTGCGCCGGTACCCATTTGAACGCGGGAAAATCCATCGAACCGGCTCAAATCGAAATGATCTATTGGTTTGCCAACTTTCCCGCCACACCACTGCACTTCCCCTACAGCGAGGCACAACACCAAGCGGATGAAGAATTTATCGACGGGTTGATTGTAGAAATTCGCGCTTTAAGTGCAGAACCCGCACCCTTAACCGAAAACGAAAAACGCTGCCATTATTGCGTTTACCGCTCGCTGTGCAACCGCGGCATCGCCGCCGGCCCGCTTGAAAGCCTCGAAGAAGATCGCACCGCAGATATGTTCGATTTCGATCTGGATTTCGAACAAATCGCGGAAATTGAGTTTTAGCTTACAAGTCGCAAAAAATTTTATGCCAAAAAACTGGATCGAACCCCTAGAGATTTCCGTATCCGAAGCGCTAAGCGCCGCGGTTGGCGGACATCCACTGGTGGTCGAAACGCTCACCCGGCGTGGTTTCAGCGATCCCAAGGCGGCGCGGGCCTTCCTCGATCCAGCGCAGTACACATCCTCCCCTGCCACAGCATTTCCCGATATCCCAAAAGCGGTGGAGCGCCTCTGGCAGGCTATCGAGGGCGGCGAAACCATCCTGGTGTGGGGTGATTTCGATGTCGATGGGCAAACTTCCACCACCCTGTTGGTCGAAGCCCTGCAAGATTTAGGCGCACGGGTCGCATATCACATCCCGGTGCGGGCCACCGAGGGGCACGGCATAAAAGTTGAAGTTTTAGCGGGAATCCTCTCAGCTACCGCCCTATCCCCCACTATTTTGCTCACTTGCGATACGGGCATCGCCGCCCACGAAGCCGTTGAATACGCCCAATTCCAAGGATTGGATGCCATCATCACCGATCATCACGATCTGCCAGAAGAGCTGCCACCGGCGTTCGCCACCATCAATCCAAAATTGCTCCCAGAAGGTCATCCCCTTTCCACTCTGCCGGGAGTGGGTGTGGCTTACAAACTGGTAGAAGCGCTCTACAGCAGTCAGCCGTCAGCGGTCAGTGCTCAGCAACTCGACAAATACCTGGATTTGGTCGCCCTCGGCATCGTGGCCGATGTGGCCGAGCAAACTGGCGATACGCGCTACCTGCTCCAGAGCGGGTTGAAAGTGCTACGCAACACCCCACGCCTGGGCCTGCAAACCCTGATGGAACTGGCCCAAATCATCCCCGCTCAGCTTGATGAATCCACCATCGGCTTTGGGATTGGGCCGCGGCTCAATGCCCTGGGGCGACTGGCGGACGCCAACCCTATCGTGGAATTTCTCACCACGGATGATGCGGTGCGTACCCGCGTCACCGCCACCCAACTCGAAGGGTTAAACGAGCGCCGCAAGCTGCTCACCGAGCAAATTACCCAGGCCGCCCTCACCCAAATCGAGCAAGACCCCGCCCTGCTCAAACCCGCCGGGCTGGTGCTGGCACACGCGGGCTGGCATACCGGTGTGATCGGCATCGTGGCCAGCCGATTGGTCGAGCAATTCAACAAGCCCACAATACTTTTATCCATTGGGGATGATGGCCTGGCCCGCGGATCGGCACGTTCCGCGAAGGGAATCCATATTACAGAGGCCATCGCTACCCAAAGGGAGATTCTGACAGGTTTTGGGGGGCACCCGGGTGCCGCGGGGTTATCTCTACCCGAGGAAATGATCCCGCAATTTCGGCGCGGCTTTGGACAGGCGATTCGCGCCCAGGTGGGCGATCAACCCTCGGAAGCAATGCTGCAAATCGACGCCACCCTGCCATTGGCAGAACTCTCTCTGGATTTGGTAGATGAGATCGAACGCCTGGCTCCCTTTGGGAATGGCAACCCGCCTTTGACGTTGGCCTCGCATAACTTGAAACTGATCAGTCAAACCCCTATAGGGCGCGGCAAGGAGCATCTACGGCTGGTAGTGGCCGATGAGAACGATGAGCATCTCAACGTTTTGTGGTGGAACGGGGCGGGCAATCCGCTGCCGGAGGCGGAGACACTTTTTGATCTAGCTTACACCATCCAGGCCAACTCTTTTCGGGGGGAGCGGCAGTTGCAAATCCAATGGGTGGATTACCGCCCCTCCATAACGGCAAGCGGCCCGGAATTTCAGGTTGAAGTTCCCATTTTGGAGGTGGTTGATCTACGAGGGGAGGCTAATCCCCTGGCGCGGGTGAAATCTATCCAGGCAAAAATCGAAAATCTGCAAATTTGGGCGGAGGGGGAGGCCAAATCCCGGTTGGGGGGGCATGATCGAAATGAGTTGTTGGCAGGGGAAAATCTGGTAGTGTGGACGGCTCCGCCGGGGCCGCGCGAGTGGCAGGCGGTGCTGGATGTGGTGCAGCCGCAAAAAGTTTATGTTTTCGCCGTTGATCCGCAAATGGATGCGCCGAAAACGTTTTTGCCGCGCCTGGCAGGGTTGGTGAAATTTGCGCTGCGTTCCAAGAGTGGCGAGGTAGATTTAGAAAAAGCCGCGGCGGCGACCGCACAACAGGGGAATACGGTGCGGATGGGGCTGTTATGGCTGGAAGCCAAGGGGCTTGTGCAGGTGACCCGTCGGGAGGAGACTGTTTTTAGCTTAGCACCCGGTGAGGGCGTTGAGCGGGTTGATTTAGCAGAGATTGGGGCAGAACTTGAGATTATGCTAAAGGAAACTGCTGCTTACCGCGCGTATTTCAAAAAAACTTGACATATCCAAAACACTCTCTATAATTATCCTATAGGACTTAAGAACTATGCGGTGCTGGTAGCTACCGGAGAGTCAGTGGTAATTTGAACGATGGGGAATCCGGTTAACCAAAACCAGGCATTTTTCATTCACACAACACCCTGTAGTGATCCATTTGAGGCAGGGGTCAGAGGATCAAGGCATTATGGACAGTAGTAAAAACTCAAGTCCCCTATTAAGAACATCCGATTTTCGATTTTCATCATTGGATAAAAGAGAAATGGTTGTAGCATCTGTAAATGCAGCTTTGCTATTAATGGTTGGGATATGTGGACTCAAGTTCATACAACTGATTCTGACAAAAGAACTAAAGAGTATTGCCTTTGTGGGTATTCTTACAGCAGCTGCCTTTATTTATAGCATAATTTTTGCGAGTGCAAGTGTTTACGGTATTGAAAAACAATTCAGGGTACCGAATATAACCAATATTATTCGTTTGATGTCAGTTTTGTATTCATTTGGAGTATGCATTGCTTATGGGATTGTAATCTGGAAACTTAGCGAGAGAGATTACGGAAGAACAAGATATTTTCAATATATTGCTATTTTAGCAGTCTCGTTTGTAGCAGCCCGATTATATGCTCAAATACCTCGCAAGCAAGATGTCTGGGTGTTAGGGGCATTAATCATTATTATGAACCTCGTACATGCTACCAGTATGATTTTTCAGTATGTTGCCTATGATGAATTGGCAGCAGTAACAAATATTATCATAGCGCCAGAAAGTCCCAAGACGATCATTTATTTTTTTCAAGATTTGATCATTTTATTAGGAATGGCTGGCGCTGCTATCTATACCCTGGTTGGTAGTTGGAAAGTATAATTAGGGTATGAAATACACTTATGAATACCCTCGTCCAGCCCTAACTGTTGATGTGGTAGCCTTTAGCCTGCAAAATCAGAACCTTTGTGTTTTGCTCGTTGCGCGTGGGGAGGCACCCTTTGCGGGGATGTGGGCACTGCCTGGGGGATTTGTCAACATGGATGAAGATCTGGAATCCGCGGCTGAACGTGAATTAGAAGAAGAAACCGGCTTGCGTGGGGCTTACCTGGAGCAACTCTATACCTATGGCGCACCTGAGCGCGATCCGCGCGGGCGGGTGGTTTCGGTAGCCCACTTTGCCCTGGTTCCCTCGAATGAGCCAGTTCGAACCGCTGGTGGCAGCGATGCTTCCGCCGCGCAGTGGCATCCCCTAAACGAATTGCCGCAGCTAGCATTTGACCACCAAGAAATCGTTGCCTATGCCCTACGGAGGCTACGTTACAAATTGGAATACACCGCCGTTGGGTTCGAGCTCTTGCCGGAAACCTTCACACTCACAGAATTGCAGCAAACGTATGAAATTATTTTGGGGGAGGAACTCGATAAACGCAACTTTCGCCGCCGAATATTACAGGCCGGGATCATCGAGGCAACTCAGCAGAAACGCAGCGGAGAAGGCCGCCCCGCGCGGCTTTACCGTTACCGGGATGATGCCGTGGCCGAGGTTAAAACCCGCAGGTTGTTTCCGTAATTTATGAGTTACTTCAACCAAAAAGCCGACTGTGTAGTCGGCTTTTTTTCTTTATCTGCAAGTAAAGGCCCCACCATGCCGTGAACAACGATGTTCTGAACCTGCCTTCGCAGGGGGGNNATAAGTGGGTGTTGGCTCAGAACGCAGTAGCTGTTTCACGCACACAGCAGGGCACCCATCTTATACCACAAAAGCAGGGCAGTGAGTAGATTGGCTGCGGCTTTTTAAGGATAGACACGCTTGATGGTGCGCGGGTAAGGAATAGTTTCGCGAATGTGATGAATACCACACAACCAGGTGACGGTGCGTTCGATGCCCAGGCCAAAGCCACTGTGCGGCACACTGCCATAGCGGCGTAAATCCAAGTACCACTGGAAAGCTTCCTCTGGCAAATCATGTTGGCGAATGCGATCCAACAGTAGATCAGGATCGGAGATNNCTTTTGCAGATTTCGGGGCGTCCGGGCCAGGGTTCCATGTAAAAGGCTTTAACTTCGGTAGGATAACCCTGAACAAAAACGGGTTTTTCGAATTTTTGGGTGAGGGCAGTTTCGTGAGGCGCGCCATAATCCATGCCCCATTCAAATTTGATGAGTTCTTTTTGTTCTGGGTCTTCGGCCTGATCGTAGAGTTCTTGCAGCATTTGAGCAGCTTCATCATAAGAGATGCGTGGAAACGGTGGCACAATTTTTTCGAGCACTGAAATATCCCGTCCCAAGGCTTCCAACTCTGCCCGGCGATCTTGCAAGACGCGCTTGACAATGTGCGAAACAAACTGTTCCTCGATTTCCATCAATTCAGCGAGGTCACAGAAAGCCGCTTCGGGTTCGACCATCCAAAATTCGGTGAGGTGGCGGCGGGTTTTTGATTTT
>DOTA01000131.1 GCA_003513015.1 Chloroflexota bacterium | reverse complement strand
TTCCGCAGGTTGGAATACCAGCTTAACTGTGCCGCTCATCTCTCCTTGGCGGGCGTGAAGCATACGGGCTACGGTCAGGCCAATAGCGGTGTGGCCATCATGGCCGCAGGCGTGCATTGTGCCCGGGGTTTGTGAGGCGTAATCGGCTCCGGTTTCTTCATGAATGGGTAGGGCATCCACATCGAAGCGGGCTAACACCACCGGGCCGGGTTTTGCCCCTTTAATTAAGGCCACCACTCCTGTTTCGGCGATTCCTGTGCGCACATCTAGGCTGAGTTCTTGCAATTCGCGCGCCACAATCCCGGCGGTACGAACTTCTTGAAAGCCTATTTCTGGGTGCATATGAAAATCGCGTCGCAAAACTTGCGTGTAGTCATGTAATTCTTCAGCATGATCGATGATTTCTTGCATATATTCCTCCAAATGCTCAAAAGCGCAAAGTCAATCTTGGGTAGATCAAGCTTTGCGCTTTTGGAATGGTCAATTTAGGTTTTTGATCACCCTTTTTGGCAATTGCATTCGCCGTCACCGTGGATTTTGCAGGGTTCTTGGGCTTTTTTCTTGAGGGCTTGTACTTCTGCCCACGGCTCAATAACTTCACGGGCGAATTCTTCTTTTTCGCCGTTTTTCTCAAGGATAACAACCACGGTCTCCTTGAACAAATTGAGATCGATGACTTTGCCCTCACCGGAGGGGGTGATCACGCGTTTGCCCTTGCGGGGCATTTCTTTCAACGCTGCGGCGTATTGTTCATATTCGTAAACCAAACAGCAGCGCAAACGCCCACACATCCCGGTAATTTCAGAGGGCGCTAGAGAAATCCCCTGAGTTTTCGCCATTTTGATGGAGATTGGGCTAAATTCCGTCAAGAAACGCGTGCAACAACGCTCGTCGATGCCACAGGCTCCCATCCCGCCGATGATTTTGGCAGCATCGCGCGGCCCAACCTGTCGAAACTCCAAGTGTACCCGCGGATATAAACGGGTCATCGCTTTTTTGAGATTTGAAAGATCGATGTTTTCTTGCCCTTCGCTGCTGTAAACGATTGTCAATCTTTTACCATCAAAAGTATATTCTGCTGCCACAGTTTTTACACCGGATAGCCCAAGTTCGTTTACTTTAGCGCGGCAATTCACCACGGCCTCGGCCTCTTTGCCCTCCCACACCTGGCGCAAAACCAGATCGCGTGGTGTTGCTGGCCGCAAAATGGGTTTCCAGCCGCCATCCCGGGAGGCTGGTGGATCGTTGAGAAGATTAGCAACTTCACCTAATTGGGTGCCGCGGCTGGTTTCAACGATGACAAAATCACCAACTTGAAGCTCTGGGAAATCGCTGGCATTGAAGTGATAGATTTTGCCAACTTTTTGAAAACGGATACCTGCAATTTGTTGTGTCATACCGGTAATTCTACCGCATTACCCTACCATATTGATAGGAATTACATTTTCCTGTTGCATGGCGGCGATACTTATTTTGGCAGCCAGGTCTTCCGCCACGGCTTTGAGCGCTTTTGCCACCGGGCTGTCGGGCTGGGATAAAATGACAGGAATGCCGTTATCACCACCGACACGCACCTCGGGATCCATAGGGATTGCGCCGATGAATGGCACGCCGGTTTGTTCTGCCAAGCGCAGTCCACCGCCCGAACCGAAGACATCCATGCGGGTGCCATCGGGGAGTTCGAGATAACTCATATTTTCCACCACACCCAAAATTGGGACGTTCAGTTGGCGGAACATTTCCAGGCCGCGTAAAGCATCATCGAGCGAAACCTGCTGCGGCAGGGTCACGATCAATCCACCGCTGAGGGGTAAGGATTGCGCTAAACTAAGTTGGGCATCCCCGGTTCCAGGGGGCAGGTCGATAATCAGGTAATCCAGCTCACCCCAGGCCACATCCGTTAAAAATTGGCGAATGGCGGAGTGCAGCATGGGACCGCGCCAGATCAGCGGCTGATTCGGTTTGACCAAAAATCCAATGGACATCAACTGCACCCCGTGGGCTTTCGCCGGATTGAGTTTTTCTGTTGTGGCCGGGGGGAGTTGCTTGACTCCCATCATGGTGGGGATGTTTGGCCCGTAAATGTCTGCGTCGAGCAGGCCCACGCGCGCCCCGCTTTGGGCCAGGGCCACCGCCAGATTTACGGAGACGGTACTTTTTCCCACACCGCCTTTGCCAGAAGCCACTGCGATGGCATTACGCACAGGCACATTTATTATGCCGCGATTGCGCCCATCGTTAGGCACGTTGGCATCCATCTTAATGGTGACATTTTTAACACCGGCCACCGCTGAAACAGCGGCATAGGCTTCGCTTTTCATGCGGTCTTTCATAGGGCAGGCCGGAGTGGTCAGCACGATCGTGAAGCTGACATCATTCCCATTAATTTTGAGATCGTGGATCATTTTGAGCGTAACCAGATCTTTGTGTAAATCTGGGTCATTGACTTTGCTAAGAGCCGCCAAAACGGCTTCTTGTGTTGGATTTGCGGTTGTCATTATATTTCCTTGAAAAAA
>DOTA01000407.1 GCA_003513015.1 Chloroflexota bacterium | reverse complement strand
TCCAAAGATATGGGCGTCAGCTACGCGGCCAATAACCCGGCTAACATCGAGATGCACACGGAAAATTTCGATAACTCCTTGCTCGAAGCCCTGCGCAATACTCCCGGGATCGCGGGGGTGGATGGCCGTCGCGTTTTTAATGTGCGCGTGCGCACCGCCGACAGCAACCAATGGGTGACCATCGACCTGGTAGCCATGGAAGATTTCGCGGATAACAAAATCAATCAACTCGTCCCAGTTGCGGGAAATACTGCGCCAAATAAACGTGAAGTTTTACTGGAAAAGAAAGCCCTCGATGATCTGGAAGTGCAAATTGGCGATGATCTGGTTTTTCAACTCTTTGATGGTTCCACCAAAACTTTGACACTGGCTGGCATCGTGCAAGACCCTTCCTCCGGCGCGGGCGACTTTTTGGCCCAACCCTTCGGCTACATCGTCATGGACGCGCTCTCCACCCTGCAACAACCGAAAAGTTACAACCAGGTTTTAGCCACGGTCGCTGAAAACCCGGATGACATCGTAAACATCCGCAATCAGGCGGTTGTTTTGAAAGACCGCATCGAAAAAAGCGGCGTCAATGTGGGGCAAATGATCTACTCCAAAACTCACGAGCACCCCCTGGCTTCCACCATCAACGCCGTTTTAGGGATTTTGCTGGCCCTGGGGATTTTGATCGTGTTCCTCTCCAGCTCACTGATTGCCAACACCCTGAGCGCCCTGCTCAATCAACACTTGCGCCACATCGGCGTGATGAAGTTGGTCGGCGGGCGACGGCAGCAAATTTTGGGCATGTATTTGGTCCTGATCTTGTGTTTCAGTTTCCTGGCCTTGCTGGTCGCCATCCCCATCGGCGGGCAGGGGGCTTACAGCTTAGCCGCCTTCATCGCCGATAAAATGGGTTTCAATCTTTTGGGATACCGCTTTGAATCCATCTCGCTGATTGCTCAAATTGCCATTGCCATTTTGGTGCCGCTGATCGCCGGGTTGGTTCCCGTTCTCAACGGTTCGCGTGTGACCGTGCTGGCGGCCATCAGCGGTGAGCAGGCCGAGGGCGACCCCAACCATGTTTCACGCTTCGACCGGGTGCAAACCCGCCTCACCCAGGGCCTCAGCCGCCGCGGGGTTCACATCCCCCGCCCGCTGTTGATCTCGATGCGCAACACCTTCCGGCGCAAAGGGCGTTTGATCCTGACACTTTTCACCCTGACGATGGGCGGCGCGATCTTCATCGCCGTCTTCAACGTGCGCGTCACCCTGCACGATTACATCGGCTCCATCGGCGATTATTTTCTGGCTGATGTCAACCTCGATTTTGACAAACCTTACCGTTTGAGCGAAGTCAAACAAATCGCCATGCAAGTCGAAGGCGTCACCTGGGTCGAAGGCTGGCAATTTTTAGGTGCTGAAATTATTGGTGAAGATGGCACCGTCGTTGACAATATGAGCATTTTGGCCCCACCCGCCAACAGCCAGTTGATCGCACCCATCCTGATCTCCGGGCGCTGGCTCCAGCCCGATGATGTGCGCAAAGTGGCCGTCAGCGAGGCCATTCTCTCCGAATTTCCCGATCTGCAACCCGGCGATCCCTTGCTGCTGCGCGTGGACGGCAAAGATGAGATTTGGGAAGTGGTTGGCATTTTCCGGTTTATCGGCAATCAGGGAGTTTTTGCTTACGCCCCCTTTGAATACATCTCCCTCCAAAATAACCTGGCCAATCGCTCCTATTCTTACCGCGTGGTCACTGCACAACACGACCGTGAATACCAAAAAATGATGGCAGAAACCCTGGATGCCTTCTTTCGCGCCAGCGGTTTCGAAGTCCGTCAGGCCCAGCCCGGCCTGGCCATGCTCGATACCGCCTCCGAAAGCCTCGATATCCTCGTCACCTTTTTGCTGATCATGGCTCTGCTCACCGCCACGGTCGGCTCGATGGGGCTAACCGGCACGATGGGCATGAACGTGCTGGAGCGCACCCGTGAAATCGGCATTATGCGTTCTGTGGGTGCTGGCGACCGCTCCATTATGATTACCGTGATGATCGAGGGCATGGTCATCGGCCTGATCTCTTGGGTGCTGGGCGTGATCCTGGCCGTGCCTATTTCTATGCTGCTATCCAACATTCTCAGCGTGACCATCTTCGAAAACCCCATCAAGTTAGTTTACACCCCTACCGGTTTCGTGATCTGGCTGGGGTTAGTGCTGATCCTGTCGGCTCTGGCCAGCGCGCTGCCCGCTCGCAACGCCGCCCGCCTCACCATCCACGAAGTTTTGGCTTACGAGTGAGTTACCACCATCCACCAAAAATTCTCTACACTGGAGAAATGCTATGAAAACGAACTACAAAAATTTCTTAATCCTGGGTATCAGCCTGATTTTTATGCTGATACTCTCCGCCTGCGATACGGGATCCACCGCCACACCCGCGGTGAGCGCCACGGTGATTCCGCCGGATGCAGTGATTGCCGAGGGACATCTGGTGCCCAAGGATGATCTGTACCTGAGTTTCGCGGCCCGCGGCAAAGTGGCTCTAATTCTGGTAGAGAAGGGTGATACCGTTAAACAAGGCGAGTTGCTCATCCAATTGGCCGACCGCCAACAAGCCGAAGCCGCCCTGGTTGCCGCCCAAACCGAACTCACCGCCGCCCAGCAGGCCTACGATGATTTTGTGCGCCTGGCAGATTTTGCCCACGCCCAAAGCTGGCGAGCGTTGCTCGACGCCCAAACCGCCCGCGCCGCGGCCCAAACCGCCTGGGATGATCTCGACACCGATGCCATCGACGACCGCATCGACGAAGCCGAAGCCGAGGTCAACGACACCGCCGAAACACTCAAAGATGCCCAGGATGATTTCGACAAATACGCCGACCTCAGCGAAAACAATGCCAGCCGCCAGGATGCCAAAGACACCCTGGATGCCGCCCAAAAAGACTACAATGCTGCCCTGCGCCTGCTCGAAGAAACCCA
>DOTA01000216.1 GCA_003513015.1 Chloroflexota bacterium | reverse complement strand
GTTCAAGCGGAGTTTCGGTCGGCATTTCCGTTGGTATGAAAGTGGTGGTTGTGGGAATTTTTGTAGGGGTTGCCGTAACCTCAATCGTAGGAGTATTTTCTAGCGTTGCCATTGTCGTGGCTGTAGCCGTATTTTGCACACCTTGATTTTCGAATGCGGGTGCAAAAGATGGAACTTGCGAAGGTATTGCCGTACTTTCTGAAATGATTGGCAGATCAACTTCACTGGTAGATGCGATTGGTTCCGTCGGTTTGGGGCGGAACTGGGCCAATAGAAAGATCCCGATCACCAAAATACCGCTGATTGTTGCAACCCAAACCCAAGTGGGAATCCGCTTGACAATCGCGGCTTGCTGTTGCGCATCTATTTCTCGTAAGCACATTTCAATCGCTTGTAGTAATTTCTCAATTCCGGCATCAAAACTGCCGTGGCGAATTTCGGGCGCGTTCAGTTCCGTCATCAATTGGAGATCATTGGGCAATTCTCGAGCTTTCGGCATCTCTGTTCCTGCCAGCAAAACCGGAATCACCCGAATGCCACGCTTGAGTGCTGCGGTAATTTCCACTCGTACAAAATCATGGGGGTTTTCTAGCCTGCGTTTGCCATCCTCGTCGGTGATTGTTAACCATTCATCGCCAATTAATGCAATCAGCACATCACAAGAACTGACTGCGCTTTCAATTGCCTCAACAAAATTTTCCCCGGGCTGGATCGTATCAACATCCATAAAAATATTTTGCCGCCCAAAATGAGCACCGAGGCGATCAAAAATGCGCCCTGCATACCCTTCGGTATCAGAGCGTCTGTAGCTGATGAAAATTTTTCCGGTGTTAGGCATTGGCAAACCCTTTATTTTTTCCCCAATAGCAGCATTGTAGACAGAAACGGAGAGAATAAATAGATAATTTAGGTCTTTATTATATAATAAATGCGAGACTTACACAATACTCAGAAAGTGTATTTTCTTTGGGCTAAATTAAACTTACCCCTTCGAGTTTTAGTAATTTCCCCTTGGTTTCCAGGCCGCCACCTCCTGAGCAGAGTAGCCGCCCAAGCTTCCATCCGAGGCGATTACCCGGTGACACGGAATCACAATTGGGATGGGGTTGCGCCCCAAGGCTTGTCCCACAGCGCGCACGGCCTTGGGCTTGCCGATTTTAAGGGCGATATCCATGTAAGTGGCGATCCGCCCACGCGGGATTTGTTGCGTGGCATTGAGTACCTGCCGCTGAAAATCGGTTAGCACGCTGAGGTCGGTGGGGAGGTCAAAGCGGGTGCGCTGACCCTCCAGGTATTCCTGCACTTGAAGGATGGCCGCGGCGGTTTCATTGGGTGCGTAATAGATCGAGAAATTGAACTGCCGTTCGGTACGATGAATGAAGGTTTCTTGGTCAATGCCAAAATCAATTGCCACCACTTTGTCTTTGCGCATAGCCAAATAAAGAGACGAGATTATCGGGTGATGGAGTTGCCCATAGAGAATTACATCGTTTTTGGCCACGATCAGGGCTTTGGTTAGGCGCGCCTGAGCATATTCGTTCATCTCCTCCGATGGCGACTCAAAAAGCGCCTCGATTTTCGCCGGCAGCCTGTCGCTTGCGGCTTGTGCCTTGTAGCTGGCAGTTTGTAACTTGTCACCTGGAACTTGCGACTCTTTCATGTTTCTTCCTCCGCAAATATACTCCGTAACTTCCGCACGGCCTGTGATGCATTCGCTCGCGCCGATTCCTCGCTGCATTGCAATATTTCGGCAATTTCGGGATATTCAAATCCCTGGTAATGGCGCAGCAACAGGGCGGTGCGCTGTTTGTGGGGCAGGGATTCGACCGCGGACAGCAGCGCGGGGGGAATTTCGACGATTTCTTGGACAGGATTGCTGGCTGGCAGGGTTGTTTCATCAAAATCAGTGGTGCGGGATTGTTGGTGGGTTCGCTTTTTGAACTGGGTATAGGCCACGTTGGTAGCAATTTTGTAAAGCCAGGCTCTCGAGTTGGAATCCACCTCCAGGCGCGGGAACCCTCGAAAAGCTCGAATAAAGCTCTCTTGCAGAGCATCCTCGGCATCTTGAGGGTCGCGCAACATCCGCCAAAGGTAGGCGAAAATCTCGCGGCTGTGGGCCTCCACCATCTGATCGAAATCGGCAATTTTGCGTTGAATCATCATCTATGTATTGTAACCACGCGCGGCTGATTCTGTGAAATTTGACTTTCGGAATGTTTGTGATATTTGGTACGATCGTAAGCGGAATTTCCTGCCATTTGTCACCAATAATTTGGCGCGAGGCGGCTATAATTAATCGTAATTATTTTGCGAAGGAGCGCTGATGAAATCCTTATATGTTACCTCGGTAGAACGTTATTCCGGTAAAACCGCCGTGTGTCTGGCCTTGGGCAAGCATTTTCAGGCGGATGGTTATAAAGTAGGCTACCTAAAACCTTTGAGCATTCAACCCTGGCTGGAGGGTGGCAAGATTGTGGACGAAGATGCCACTTTCGTCAAGGATGTGCTGGCCTTAGAAACCCCGCTTGCGGAGTTATCGCCGGTTGTGGTGACCCAGGAACTTTTGAAGGCACACATCAGCGGCAAGGGCGAATTGGATTTGATGGAGAAGGTTCAAGCCGCGGCTAAATCTGCCGGGAAGAACAAAGACATTGTGCTTTTGGAGGGCGGGGGAAGTATGCGTGAGGGTTACGTGGTAAATTTGCCAACACCGCATGTTGCCGCGGCACTCGAAAGCCGGGTGTTGGTGGTGGTGAAATATCGGGATGAAATTCGCCTGATGGATGATGTTTTAACAGCCAAATTTCGTTTGGGGGATTCGATGTGCGGCATTATCATCAATCGGGTGTCGGCTGATGGGCTTGCCTTTGTTGAAGAATTTGCCCGTCCTTATATTGAGAAACAGGATATTCCCGTTTTTGGCGTATTGCCGGAGGTGAGCGGGTTGGCCGCCTTGACGGTTGATGAGTTGATTGATGCCTTAGACCCTCAGGTTTTGACCGATTGCGACCCCCATGACATTATGGTCGAGAATCTCACGGTAGGAGCGATGACTGCCGAGGCTGCGTTGACCCGTTTGCGTTCCCGCAATAACACCGCGATGATTACCGGTGGGGATCGCTCAGACGTGCAAATCGCAGTTTTGGAAGTCCCACTTTCTTGTTTGATTTTGACGGGTGGCCTGGAGCCGCGGCAACTGATTATCAAGCATGCTAACGAGTTGGGTGTTCCCGTTTTGTTGGTGCGCAGCAATACCATGGAAACTATCGAAGCGATCGACAAAATCTTCGGCAAAACCCGCATGGGGCAGATGATAAAACTGCGAAAATTTCAGGAACTGATTGATCAGCATGTTGACAAACAACGCATGTATGCATGCATTGGCCTCTAATCGAAATCGAAAATAGGTAAGGCTATGAGTAGGGCGGATAGTTTTACCTGCTTTGTTTTTTTTGAAATCCGGAGACTGCGTATGTCTGATCGCCTCAAAATTATTTTAGCAATTTTGTTGTTCATCGCCGCGCTATTGCTCCCACTCATCGGCCTGGGTATTGGTTGGTACAACTGGGATGTGCAAACTGGCCTGTGGATCATGGTAATTACCTTCTTGGGTCTCTTTAGTTTGGGTGGGGTGGTGCTCTTCCGCGTGCAGGATTTGACCTGGCTGACGGTTAGTTTGCCCTACCTTTTTGGGATCGCTTATACGCTCAGCCCGGATTTGATCCCCCTGGGCGGAGATGATGCCGTCGTAGCCGCGGTGGGTTCCATTATGGCTTATATCCTCGCCCTCCGGAAAGACCCCCGCACCCCCAAATGGATCATCATCCCCCTGCTGATCGGCGCCGCCTACATGTTTTTAGGCGGCCCCATCCCAGGCGGCCTGGATGAGTTGATCGTCAATATTTTGGCCGTGGCCCTCGCCGGTTACGGTATCGGTCGTACTGCTAAAGCTGGCGGCGGATTAATCGAGCCGGAAAACCCCACCGAATAACATTCTTAATTTTGGGGTCGTATACCTTTTGAATCAAAACCGGGAGCCGTGATTGGCTCCCGGTTTGTTTGCAGCTTGTAACTTGCACCTAATCCCCAAAATCCACATCCACCGGCATCCCCGGCTTGAGTTTGCCCGCGGAATCCGTCACCGCTAGTTCGATGGCGTATACCGTGGTGGCGCGATCCTCCGAAGTTTGGACATTACGTGGAGTGTACTCAGCCTGATCAGCGATGCGGATCACCGTGGCCTCGAAGGTTTCCCCGGGGAAAGAGTTGGTCGTTAAGTTAGCCACATCACCCAGGTTGATCTGCCCATAACGGTCTTCGGGGATGTAAACTTTGATGGTCAGGGCCTCTAGTTCGCCGATGGTCAAGGCCGCCGCGCCGGGCTGGGCGAATTCGCCGACTTCCAGGTTGCGGGTCATTACCACCCCGGCCACCGGAGCTTTGGTGGTCAATTTATCCAACTGGATTTGAGCCATCTCCAGGGTTGCCTGGGTTTGGGCCACCATTTTCTCCGCCTGCGTGACCCCGGCTTGGGCCTGCACGATGGCAGCTTGTGCCTGCACCAAGGCGGCCTCCGCTTGCGAGACCCCGGCCTTCGCCACCAGCACCGCCAGATCGTTTTCGCCGGTTTGCAGGCTGGTCAGGTGATCGAGGGCGATCTCGTAGCGCTGTTTGGCGACGGAAACGCGTGCCCGCGCTTCCAGCACATCTTTGTATTCCTGATCGGTGAGCAATTGGTCATAATCCAACTGGGCGGAGGTGAGCTCCGATTTGGCCGAATCGTACAGGGTTTGGATGTAATCATCCACTTGCTCGCGGCCTTCTTGGGCAATCGTGCGGTCTCGCAGGGTTTGGGCCACTAAAAAGGCAGCTTCGGCTTCGGCTACGCGGGTTTCGGCATCTCGCAATTCTGCGTTGCCGGGATTGTTGAGCAAATCGTTGAAGTTCCCCAGTTCGGTGTCATAATCGGCGCGGGCCGCGGCTAACTCGGCTTCGGCGGCGGTCACTTGCTCGGTGGGGTCGAAATACCAGCCGGGGAGGTCAAACTCCGTGGGGGTATCCTGATTCCACGTTTCTTCTCGGTTGGGCAGATCAGCCGCG
>DOTA01000276.1 GCA_003513015.1 Chloroflexota bacterium | reverse complement strand
CGGCGTGCCGGGGTAGGGCGCGGCCACATGGAATAAGGCAATATCCAATGGCAAGGCCTTCGCATAGTCAATGGTCTGGCGGATGCTATCCTCAGTTTCGCCGGGCAACCCAATGATAAAGTAACCCCAGTTCATGATGCCCGCTTTTTTAGACCAGGTTAAGGCGCGTCGGGCTTTCGCGGGGTCGGCTCCCTTGTGGGCGTTTTTGAGAATTTGCTCGTTGGCGCTCTCTAGACCCCAGGCCATCATAAAGTTACCGGCCTTAGCCATCATTTGGAGCATTTCCTCGTCCACATAATCNNATCGACGCGGCTGTTGCAGGTCCACGTGATTCGCAGACCCGACCCGTTCAGCGCACGACACAGCCCGACGACCTGCTCGCGGTTGACCGTGAACAGGTCGGCGTACATGTGGAGGTTGTGGATGCCCAGCTCTTTTAAGCGCCACATTTCCTGCATCATCAACTCGGGCGAGCGCAGGCGGGTCGTGTACTGGTAGCTGACGTGCTTGATGCAGTAAGTGCAACCGGCTGTGCAGCCGCGGCTGGGCACGATGAACGTAAAAGGCCCTTTCATCATCGGCATGCGATATTTATCGAGCGGTAGCAATTCGTGCAGCGGGATCGGCAAATCGTTCAGGTCAGAGACGAAGGGGCGCGGCATATTGATGATGATTTCGCCCTTTTCGCGCCAGACCAATCCTTTGATTTTGCGCATATCCAGGGTGCCATCGGGTGCCCGCCCTGGCTGGTAGGTGGGATCGTGATTCTCGAAAATTTTGGCGATATTTTCGGGGCGCTCGTTGACCCGGTTCTCCAGGTTATCCAGCAGGTCGCGGATGGTCAAATCGGGTTCGCCGATCAGCCCAAAATCCAGCGCGGGGAAGGGGCGCAACGTTTCTGTGGGGATGGGGGTGATATGCGTGCCGAAGGCAATCGTTTTGGCCCCGCGGGCTTTCGCCAGAAAAACGCCATACATATCGTTTTCCAGGGTGGGGGCGGTTAATTGGGTGAAATAATAGTGTGGCTGATATTTTTCGATTAATTTTGCGAATTCGGGCCAGCGCATCCGTTCGGCGTTGGCGTCGATGATTTTGACGGTGTAGGTAGGATGCAGCAGCGCGGCCATTTGAGCCAGGGAAACCTGGGGCCAGACCATATTTTCACGGGTACGGCGACCCACCCGATGCTGGGTGCGAATCCACAGATTCCCATCGGGGGTGGGAGGGTTCACCAGGAGGATATCCACCGCCTCAGGGGAACGCGGCGCTGAAAGTAATCCATCAAAAATAATCTCATCCGCATTGGGGAATTTTGCCTGGGGCAGCTTGCGAATACGGCGTGTGCCTAAATTTTGGGCAGTAGGATCGGGTTCTACGTTATCTTCTAATATGTTGTTGCTCATAAAAATTTCCTTCTTGAATACGAATAAAGTAGAGATTATTGGGAATAGCGATCTGAGCCTGTCGAAGACCACCGCACACTTCGATAAACTCAGTGTGCTTTNNGATGCCGAGTAAAAAGCTGGCCAGCCCGGCCCAGCCAAAGTAGCGGTCAGGTGATTCTTTGAAGACTAAACCCCCAAACATGCCTTGTTTCGTGCCAACCTCGCGGTTGAAAAGCCCCACAAGGCGGTTGAAAGTCACCCCCAGAGCATAGAGGCTCACGCCCACCACCCCGGAGATCGCGCCGATAAAGACTCCGGCAATTCCCCAAGGGCCGAGTGTGGTGCTGCCGGAAATGCGGGCAACCAACAGCCCTAAAAAGGCTAATGTTGCCACAATGACACCGCCCAGCCCGATCAATCCTAAAATCCGTACCGGGTTATACATCATCACTGTCCAGAGAATGGATTGCAGGAAGACGCGCCCATCATGTACCACGCTGAGTTTGGAGCGCCCCAGCCGCTCGCTGTAGGGGATGGGNNACTTCCACGACTTTCATTTGTTCGTGCAGGGCGCGGGCGCTTTGTACGGGGGTCAGGTTCAGCCCATCGGGGAGCGGCAACAAGCGGGGGTAGATTTCACGTTTGAAAACGCGCTGGCCGCTGGCACTATCGCTAACTTTCTGGCGGCTGATGAGGGAGAGCAAATTGGCAAAGAAAAAATTGCCCAGGCGGCGAGTGGCGGGCATTTCGCTTTTCTCACCAGCCCGGCGCGAGCCAATCACCAGGTCGGCCCCCTCTAAAGCGGCAACACAGAGTTGAGGAAAATATTCCGGCGGGTAGNNTCAGTTCGCCTTTGGCCTGGCCAAAACCGGTTTTGAGGGCGCCGCCATAGCCTTTGTTGACTTGCGAAATTAACCGTACCCCTGCGATGGCCTCGGCGATTTCTCCAGTTCGGTCACTTGAACCGTCATCAACAACGATCAACTCCAAATGATCTATGCCCACTTCTTGCAACGCAGGTTCTACCGCAAGGACGCGGCGGGCAATTTCTTCGATTCCGCTTTCCTCGTTATATGCCGGAATAACTACAGATAATACAGTCATAGATGTTTCTCCTACAGGTGATAGATCGTGCGGTTCGGCTGTGAATCTGCCGCTCCGTTAATTTCTTTGATAATTTTCGCAGGCACGCCTCCCACAACGGTGTGTGGAGGAACGTCTTTGGTCACCACCGCACCGGCGGCTACCACGGCTCCTTTACCAACGCGCACCCCATCTGTGATAACTGCGCCCGCGCCTAGCCAAACATCATCTTCGATGACAATGCCTTCAGCCGTAATGCCTTGCTCAATGAACGGTTTTTGGGGATCATCGAAAACATGGTTAACCGCGATGATTTGGGTAAATGGGGAGGTGTAAACCCGGTTGCCCATTGTCCCCCCGCCTTGCCCGCGGATGACAGAATATTCCCCAATCAGGCAATCCTCCCCAATCGTGATTCCGGCGTGGGGCAGGCCGCGAAAATTGTAGACATGCAGCACGGCACCGTGCATCACAATCGTGCGATCCCCCAGTTGGATGCCCTTTGGGCAGGCGTGCAGATAAGTATTTTGATCCAGGTATACGCCGTTCCCAAGGCGGATGAAATTTGCAAATCGCAAGCGCACCTGATTTTCGATGGCGGCGGTTCCATCCATTTTTAGAATCAGACCGTAGAAGATGCCGCGCAAACCGATCCCGATAATCGTGGGAATCCAGCCGAATACAAAATATAGGGATTGTTCCAGAATATAACGCCAACCACTGGAGGCTTGACGAGAAAGGTAAAGTTTGAGATTTGCGATCACGTAGTTTTTTACAGGTATGCTCCGCCCTTCCGACATGGGTCAGACAGAGAAAGGGTATTCAATTTTGGTAGATCACGAATTTAGGGTAATCAGCATCCTGAACTGCGTTGAAGGATGCATTACGGGACACTTCAACAAGTTTAGTGTGCTAAATTTTGCAAAATCGTGATCTACTGAATTTAATCATAAAAAACCGGCTACATTTGCTCGTGGCCGGTTTCGCAATTTGCTCCTCAAAGGACTGCCAATACTTACTTTGGCTTGCGACCATTGTCGTCCCTTGGATCGTTGCATCCACAAATCTATTGGGTTTGTTTTCAATCCAATCTGGCGAACTCAATCTTGCTGGCCAGATGATGTCAATTTTACTAGCGTTTAGTTAATCATTTCTTTCTGTGTATAATCAAGCCATGAAACCTGCCATCTTTTTAGATCGAGATGGGGTGGTGATCGAAAACCGCCCCGATTATGTGCTCCGTTGGGAAGATGTTGAATTTTTCCCGGAAGCGGTGCGAGCGTTAGCTCAATTTGCGGCCCGACCGTATCAGATCATCATTGTCACCAACCAATCCGCGGTTGGCCGGGGGATTATTTCGTTAGAGACTGCCCAAGCGATTAACCAGAAACTGGTGTCCGAATTGCAAACGAAGGGCTGCCGGATTGACGGCGTTTTTATGTGCCCGCATGCGCCTGATGATCAGTGCACCTGCCGTAAACCCCGTCCAGGGCTTTTGCTCCAAGCAGCCCAAGCATTAGAGGTTGATTTGACCAACTCAATCATGATCGGGGATGCCTGGACGGATTTGCAAGCTGGGCAGGCCGCGGGTGTGGGGCAACTTGCCCTGGTACGCACCGGAAGGGGAAAGCAACAACTCGGATTGCCGCGTCCCCCCGAAATTTTAGAGGCTAAAATTTATGCTGATTTAGCCGCCGCCTTGGGTGACCTTATTGCCTCGTAGTAATTATCCTTTCCGGGAGAGATGAACGCCACTGGTTACAGAAACCGTTAAGGCAACGGCCGTTAATAAGGCTAAATCATCTCGTGTAAATTGACCTGGCTCCGGCTGAACTGTAGTCAGCACACCGACAACTCGATCTTGTGACATAAGTGGCACGCTCAAAGCTGAGCGAGATTTGCCCTCATCCCAACTACTTGCCACCCAGCGGGGATCATCGTTTGTGCTGGGAATTAGAGCCGCCTGCCGGTTTTCAACCACCCATCCCGCCAACCCTTTATGGATGGTATCTGCCAGTTGTTGGGTGGAGCGATCTTGAATTTCGCCACAGTAAGCGATAGCGCCATCAACGACGTTGCCATCATCATCCATTACCAAAATGCTGCCGCTATCGGCCCCAATGTTGTAAACTGTAAGCAATAAAATTTGTTCGAGCATCGAGTGTAAATCGAGATGATCCGAGAGTTCTTTGCTGATGGTGTAGAGCAGTTCCACCGGGTCCTTCTCTTGTTGCAGGTTCTGATCCGTAACCGTGGTGAGCCGCCCAAATAGCTGACTGATGTTTTCATCGGCGAAAATTGTTGGGGTATCGATAACTTCAATCTCCTGCTGGGGAGCCACTTCGGTATTCACACGCTCTTGGATGGCACTGACCATCATATGTTCCAGCATCAAATGGATATCTTCGACCTGCCCATAATTGTCACTGGGAATATTGATGTGTAAATCTACCATCTTGCCGAGTTTTCCACCGTTGAACCCGGTAAATCCGATTCTGGTCGCCTGGTGCTGCGCAGCGACATCCATCGCTTTGAGCACGTTGGGAGAATTTCCGCTTGCTGAAATGCCGATCACAACATCACCCACGTTAATCAGGCTGGCGAGCTGCTGGGCAAATACATTTTCATAACCTTCATCATTGGCGTAGGCTGAGAAAATTGCCATATTATCGGTTAAACCAATCGTTTTAAAGGGAGGCCAACCTTCTTTGCGCGTATTTTTTGCCAGATCGCAAACAAAATGTGAAGCGGTTGAGGCGCTGCCGCCATTCCCCATGATAAAGATTTGCTTCCCCGCTAAACGGGCCTGATTCAAGGTTTCCATAACCGCTTCAATTTTCTCAACGGGTAATTGCTTGATTTGTTCGACAACACTTGAAATATACTGACTAATTTGCATAATGACTTTCTCCTGGACTGAGCGCGATTACATTACCGATAATTAAAAATAACTTTTGTGCCATCCATTTCAATTTTGAATGTTAATTCCTGCAAACCGTGGAGTGTTGCTCGAATAGCATTTTGTTTTTCAAAGGGACAATACAAGAGTAAAAAGCCGCCTCCACCCGCCCCCGTGATTTTGCCGCCAATCGCGCCGGCTTGCCGGGCACTTGTGTACATCTCATCAATCTCGCTTGTAGTGATTGCCCCGGCAAGTTGTTTTTTTAGTACCCAACTTTGATGGAGTAACTCTCCCAGGGCATCGATGTTATTGTTCTCCAGTTCATGGCGTGCCACAAAGGCCATATCTTTGAGTTGGCTTAACGTGGTAGTACGATCTTCAATATTTGCACTCTGTTCTTTCAAAATTGTATTGGCTTGGCGGCTGATTCCCGTAAAAAAGAGCATGAAGTTATTGTTCAAAGAGCGAAATGTGTCTTCGCCCAAATGAACTTTTTCAACCTCGATGGTGCCATCTTGGCGAAACTCAATAAACCGCAGCCCACCGTGAGCGACAATATATTGATCTTGTTTGCCGATGGGGCTGCCCAAGATGTCAATCTCTATCTCGCAGGCTTCTTCTGCTAATCGATTGGCGGGGACGATTTCTCCATTATAGGCGTACATGGCATGCAAGGCGCCAATCGTCACCGTACTGGATGATCCCAACCCCGACCCCTCGGAGGGGATATCCCCCATCGTGGTAATCTCAACCCCACGTTCGATGCCGGTTTTCCGCAAGGCCTCGCGAATTAGGCTGTGTTTGAGTTCATCAATGCTATCCACCATTTCTGTACTGGTATAGCCAACGCGAATTTTGCAGTCGAAGCGTTCTTTTATTGTAACAAAAATGAATTTGTCGATTGCGGCGCTCAGTACCGCTCCGCCCTCTTGATGGTAGAAGGCTGGAAAATCTGTACCACCCCCAAAGAAACTAACTCTTAATGGTGTTTGAACGATAATCATATTTTGCTCGATTGTTTTGTGAAAGCTAACTCGCCCGAAATAATCCTAATAGGGTTTATTTTATCCCATTAATCTACATAATAAATATGATAATAATATTAATATTTAAACATAACTACGTTAGTAAGCACCACGGGATTTGAGAACAGCAGGGATAGTTTGAATTAATATTTGAATATCTAACCAAATTGACCAGTTCCGTACATAATACATATCAATTTGGACGCGTTCTTTGTAGGAAATATCGGATCTGCCGCTAACTTGCCATGGACCGGTAATCCCAGGGCGTACTGTTAGTAAGTTGATGTTCCATTGCTGGTATTTTTCAACTTCTGGTGGAGAAATCATCCGCGGGCCAACCAGTGACATCTCTCGCCGGATAACATTGAATAATTGTGGCAACTCATCCATGCTAGCTTTTCTCAAAAAATTCCCAATCCTTGTGACCCGAGGATCGTTTTTTAACTTTTGATTTTCAACAAGTTCCGCTTTTAATTCCGGGTAGGCTTCTAGTATTTCATTGCCATTAACGTACATGGTACGGAATTTATAAGCAAAGAATTTTTTACCATTCATTCCCATTACTTGCCGCCGGTGGATTGCTGGCCCAGGGGAATCTAATTTGATGGCTAGAGCAATCAGCAAGAGAAACGGTGAAATGATGATCAGTCCGGGAATAGTGATCGCATAATCCAAAAACATTTTTAGAACTTCATCCCACCCGGTTAATCGGGCCTTGTTGATGGTAATGAAGGGTGCGTTTGCCAATTCACTAACGGTAATACCCGTAGTAATGATTTCGTACAAACCGGATGACATGCGTACGTTAACATCGCCTGAAACGCCATACTTTTTAAATATTTCCATTTGCTTGTTGCGAGATGAGATCGCGCTGGTAGCAAGAATTAATTCCCCAATATTGTATTTTGTGATAACTTCATCAAGATCATCAACGGTGCCAAGTGAAAATAAGTTGCCAAATAAGTGGGTACCGGGGTTCACTTTTTCATCCACGAATCCAACGAGCAATAATCCAGATGTTCTCCAACTTAGGAGTTGTTCTGCAAGCCAGCGGCCTTCCTCATTGCCCCCAATGATCACAGCGGGGGTTAAGAAATACCCGTGTTTTCTCAAATGGTAAACAACTCTTCTCAAGGTGAATCTGCTCAGCGCAGGAAAGAAAAATGTAAGTGGCCAAGCGATTAGAAGCCAACCGCGCGCAATTAAGATAGATGGCTCAATAAAACCAGCAACGATCACAATCAACGTGCTGATGCTGCTGGCTCGGAATACACGATCATATTCTTGTGTGCCACCGAGCAAATATTGCTTCTGATATAGCCCATGAAAGATATATAAAGCGATCCATGTAGGGACTAAAACAAAAGACAATACTTGATAATAACTGAAACTCGTATAGACATCATCTTTAAAAATATTGAAAGATAATTGAAACCTTATCCAATAGGCGAGCCGAAAGGCAATGCCGATCATCAGGATGTCGCTCAAGAATAGCACAACCCGAAACAGAATCCATTGCGCTTCTCGAGATATTTTTTCAGACGCCAGTGAAATTTTCTTCACAAGGGAAATATCGACGGCTTTATCGATATTTGATACAAATTGGTTCATATGGGGGGAAGCCTCCATATCCTGAAGCAATTGCTGGCTTGTTTTCAAACAGGACTCAGGATGATGATTTTATATTCCGAATATTTATATAAATTTATTAAAAATAAGCACAGTCTGTCTTTATAAACGGGCTTTTTCTCATGTTGTTACATTTTTACCGAGGTTATTTGCAGTTATTATTGGAAAGGGAACTATATTGTTCAATTTCCATAGAACGTCATCAAAATTTCGCAGGCTAGTCTTGACTAGCCTACAAAGCATTGTACCCACTAAGATGAACGATTTGCTTTGGGAGTCCCAAAGACGGTTGGCGAATTATTCCAANNACTCTGATATTTACATCCTCGATCAACGGTTGCAGCCAGGAGATGACAATGCCAGGATCCTGCTCATTGAGGGTTCCCAAGATTGTGTATTTTCCCCCCCCGAAATCTACGGCCACCACCACGCCAAATTTCGAACTAACCCGGTGAATATAATTTTTATCGATTCTAAATCGTTGAATATGATTTTGCAGCTTTTTGCCATCCAATAAAGCAACTAATTCTTGGCCTTCGCGCCAAACTGTAGAGCGGCTGAGGGTAATGCCAAGTTCCTCAAAAACCTTAATGATGTCGCGGTAACTCAGACCCAACGCCCAAATTAAGGCGGCCAGCTTACGGATTCCGAGCGAATAATTGGATTGATCGATTCCCTCGGGATAATCTCTGAAGGTGCGCTCACAGTCTTTGCAGCGATAGCGGTATACTGTAGCGTTTAAATCTTCAGCATCCTTAACCGGTTTCGTTACCTGCCCCCACCGTTGCAAAATCTCACCACCACAGTATGGACATTCTTTGGGGCGTTTTTCGGTGGAGATATGTGTTTCAGATAGACGCAGCAAGATAACAGGCATATTTTTTAAAAGAGTTTTTTACGTGTGGGGTGATGCCGATTTTAAAACTTTGTTTCTCTCAGGCATAATTATAATCCAAGTTTTAACTGTAACGAGGCGATGTGCCCTGATATAATTTTCCTACTCGATATTTTTTGGGAGAGCCTCAGTTATGAAAAAATACTTATTCGTTCCATTCTTGCTTTGCCTTTCGTTGTTGCTTGTGGGTTGTCAAAATCAAGAAGAAACCGCATTTGCTACTGCTACCGTAGAAGCCCAGGCCACTGCGTCTGCCAATGCCCTTATTGACTCCCAAACTTACGCCGCCAATCAACGCATCGGACGTTCCATCAACTTGGGCAACGCCTTGGAAGGCCCCAGAGAGGGTGCCTGGGGTTTGTATCTCAAAGAAGAATACTTCGTCGAAATTGCCGAAGCTGGCTTTGATTCGGTCCGGGTACCGATCCGTTGGTCGGCTTACACCAGTGTTGAACCACCCTACGAAATTAGCCAGCAAATCTTTGATCGAATCGACTGGGTGATTGAACAGGCCTTCGATAATGATCTGGCAGTTATCATCAACGTACACCACTTTGATGCCATCATGCAAATGCCAGAAATTCAGGCTGAGCGCCTAACTGAAATGTGGCGTCAAATCGCGGTACACTACCAGGACTACCCGGATACGCTTTATTTTGAAATTCTCAACGAACCCAACGAAAAATTGGATAGCGCCGCCTGGAATCAGATTTTTCCCCAGGCTTTAGCAGCCATTCGCGAAACCAATCCGAAACGCTACGTTATCATTGGCCCCGACCAGTGGAATAGTGTTGACCGTCTGGGCGCATTGGAACTCCCTGTGGAAGATCGTCGCATTATCGCAACTTTCCACTTTTATAAACCGCATGAATTTACCCATCAGGGAGCCCCCTGGTCATCTGCCGCGGATATCAAAGATCGCCCTTGGGGTTCAGATGCCGAAGCTGCGGCCTTAACCGCGGATTTCGATGCCGCTTTGGCCTGGTCTGAGAGCCAACAGCGTCCCTTATTTATCGGTGAATTTGGGGTTTACAGCCAGGTCCCTGATGAGACCCGCGCCGTTTGGTTGTCCGCGGTTCGGGAAGCTGCTGAACTCCGCGGCTTCTCTTGGGCGCACTGGGATTTTGGCACCAACTTTGCCGCTTATAATCTTTCAGCGAAAACCTGGCGTGAACCGATCTTGCGAGCGTTGATTCCACAAGAATAGATCATCCCAACTGGATTGTAGCAACCCCTCGCCGGTTAAATCCAGCGAGGGATTTTTTTGCTCAACCTCAGTCTGAAATCAAACCAATCGTCAAGCAAATCCCGGGTATGTTCTATAATAGAAGAAACCAATTTGCTCGTTTGATCGTCTCTCTGGTCAGAACATTAGAATGGTATGAGAGACAAGGAGAATCGCCGCCATGCAGAAACATCTAAAACGTTTTTGGGGATTGTATTGCTCAGGTTTCGCTGTCATCACATTTGTTTGCGTGGGAGTAGTGGGCTTGTTTGCCTGGAATTACTGGAACCGCGACGCCTCCGGCGGGCAAACCATTCCCAACTCAAGCGGGGGTAGTGCCGCGACCGGGGGTGAAACCGTTATGGTTGAAGCGGTCGATCAGCCGGAAGGAGGGGGAACAACCGCTGGCATGAATATCCGTCTCAGCGAAGGGCAAGCCCACCCGCAGGATATTGTGCCTTTGCCCGTCGCCACGGGCGAACCCCTCACCGATGCAGAAATTCAGCAGATTTTAACCCGCTTACCTGAAATTGAGACGGATACCGCCGATCAGGTGGATTTCCGTCTACCGGAAGATGTGCTACCCCCGCCGCGCCCCGGCCAGACCGTGGAAGAAACCTTCCCTCCCGAACCTGTGGAGGTTACCGCTCCCGAGGTGGATTCCGGCCCCCTCGAAGTGCTGCGCTACGGCCCTGAGGGCGAAATCCCCATTGCTCCCTTCATTAACGTTACCTTCAACCAACCGATGGTGCCCCTCGCCACCCTTGAAGATTTGGCCGAGGAAGATGTACCCGTTAATATCGATCCTGATTTACCCGGCATTTGGCGGTGGGTGGGCACCAAAACCCTGACTTTCAACTATGATTCCGAATTGATCGACCGCCTGCCAATGGCGACGGAATACCGCGTCACTATCCCTGCGGGTACACAGTCTGCCACGGGCGGTGTTTTGGCCGAAAC
>DOTA01000297.1 GCA_003513015.1 Chloroflexota bacterium | reverse complement strand
TTGGTACCTGGTGGGGAAACGCAGGGATCACATTGGGGTGTTACGCGTTGATTTTATTTTGGAGGCTAGCCTGAAGGATGAAACCTGCACCCGCCCGGATGATTTCGACTTACCCGCCTTTTGGGCGCAATGGTGCCAGGAAGAATCCGGTAACCGACCTTATTTTCCGGTGCTGGCGCGCGTTTCCCCAAAGTTGATCCCGAACCTAAAAAAACTCTTCGGGGCAGGCATTCTGGCGCACCTCCCTCAGGCCGGGGAACCCGCCTCAATGGACTGGATCACCCTGGAACTCCCCTTTGAATATCACGAGCAGGCGCTGGAGCATCTGCTGCCTTGGGGTGGTTCCATCGAAGTGCTCGAACCCATTTCCCTTCGCTACACCATCCAAGATTATGCCCGGCAAATTCTTGCGGTATATTCCTAAAAATGCTCTCTCTACCCAAGGGTGAACCAAAAGGTGGCCCCCACATCCACTTCGGATTCGGCCCATAACCGGCCCTCGTGGCGGAAGATGATGCGTTGCACGGTGGCTAAACCAATGCCCGTGCCTTCGAACTCGCTCTCGGGGTGCAATCGCTGGAAGACACCAAAGAGCCTGTCGGCATAGGCCATATTGAACCCCACGCCGTTATCTTTGACAAAAAATAGGTAGTGTTGATTTTCTGAGATGCTGCCGATTTCAATGCGGGCCGGAGCGCGCCCGCGGGTATATTTAAGGGCATTATCAACCAGATTGGCGTAAACTTGCTCAATGAGAATTGGGTCTGCATTTACGTTGGGGAGATCGCCCACAATCCATTCCACCTGACGCCCACCAGTGATTGCGGATTGGCAATTTGCAATCACATTTTGCACGATTTCAGCCAGATTGATGGATTTCTTATTAACCACCTTTCGCCCAGATCGAGAGAAAGTGAGTAAAGCATCGATGAGTTCTGCCATTTTATTGGCTGCGTGGATGATACGATCCAGATGGCTTTTGATCGTCGGATCAAGGTCAGATGGGTAATCCTCAATGATGACATTGGCAAACCCGGCGATGGTCCGTAAGGGTGAGCGTAAATCGTGTGAAACAGAGTAGGCAAAGGATTCAAGATCTTTATTGGCGAGTTGGAGGTCTTCGGTGCGCTGATACACCATCTGTTCGAGGGATTCACTCAGGGTTCGGTAGCGTTCCTCCCCTTTTCGGATTTCAGCCACCTCGTTCTCGATCTGTTCGGCCATCTGGTTAAAGGTTTCCCCAAGCTGGCCGACCTCATCCAGCGAGATTACTTGAACCCGTGTTGATAAATCGCCCTGAGAAAGGGAGGCGGACGCTTTGGTCAACTCCTGGATGGGGCGTACCATGCGGTTTCCCATGCCAATCGCCAAGAGCACGGTTAGTGCCAAAACTCCCAGTGAAATGAGGCCAATCACCATCACGCGGGATCGAACAAAATCTGTGATGGAAATCTCAGAACGCACGTAGAAAACATTTAATGGAGCATTATTAAGTGGTAAATGCACCAGGGCGTAGTCCTCGCCATTGAGAGAGATGTTGCGAGAGAAGGAACCCATTTTGGCTGTGTCGATCTTAACGAATTCTTGGGGTGGATAGGCTTCGGTATGCCAACCAACTACTTTCCCGTCCTGCTCGGTGACGATTGCGAAGGTTTCCGGCCCGGCGAGGTTGGATGATTCTCCAGTGATGTATTGGATGACGTTCAGGTTATAGCGGATTGCCAACACGCCTACCTTTTGATCGTTTGTATCCCAAAGTGGTGCAGAAAAGTAGATGCTGCGTTCCCCGCGGGCACCTGGGGTGGTTAGCGTTACCTGGGGGAAACCGGCCCCCCAAGTTTTGCTGAAAAATAGTTCGTTTGAGAAATCTTTACCGGTATCAAGATGAGATTGATCGAAAACCACGGTTCCATTTTCATCCAGAAGCATAAAAGATTGAACATAAGCCGGGTTGGCAGTCCGGCTCATCGAGCGGAAGATGGCGCTCAACCGTGGGGCTGATGCGGTTCGATAGGCCGCATCCCCTTTGAGATAATCGGCAAAATCGCTGAACTGGGTTTGGGCGTGCAGGTCAATGATGTTTTCTTCAAAGAAAGTATCCAATTCTTGAGCGGTTTGTTGCGCGCCAATTTGAAGGTCTTGTCGGGCGGTTTCCACCAACAGATCGGAAATGGTCTGAAAATACAGCCCGATCATCACGATGAGCGGCACGAGCGCCACAATCATAAAGGCCAAGATTGTCTTTAGCCGCAGTGAGCGGCGCACAAAAGTGAATATTTTAGGGGAGGGCATAAATGAAAGATGCGTCAATCAGCGTGTTTACATCGAGCGGCGCGTCTATAACGCCTTTGCGTACAAAGAAGTCGAGATACACCTGTGCCGCATAGTAGATGGATGAAAAATCGTTGCCTGGTTCGAAAAACTGCCGATTCTGCTCCAGGGTTAATAGCTCCATACCATCAATCGATAGTTCTTCCGGGGATAATCCCACCGCCTCTGAGAGGAGCCGGGTAGCTGCCTCGGGGTTTGCTAACCAATAATCAACGGCGCGGAACCAGCCACGCATAAAGGCCTTGACATCCTCAGGACGTTCTAGCAGTACTCGTTCGTGGAATCCCACCGCATCGGGAATTAATCCGGGCACATCCGCGCCGGTAAAAATCACTTTTGCGCCATCTTGAACGGCGCGTGTCACAAACGGCTCCCAGGTTTGAAAAGCATCCACTCGGCCATCTTTGAGCATTTCCAGGGCTTCATTTTCGTTCTGCATCGCGACCCAGATCACATCGTCCCCACTAAGTCCGGCTTGTTGGAGCATGGTACTGACCACCACTTCACCGTACCCGGCGGCCCCCAGCACGATGCTTTTCCCCTTCAGATCCGCAATCGATTCGATCTCTGAACGGACGACGACTGCGTCGCCCGTGGTTGAAATATCACTCAACATAACCACCCGAGTATCGGGGGCTTCCGCGCTGACCGCGATAAATGACCCTAAAGCCAGGGTAATGCCATCGTAGCCTCCCCCCTCAAATTCCAGGCGTTGTTGGCGGCTGCTTTCATTAAAAACATATTTCACTTCGACGCCCTCTTCTTCGAAATAGCCCAATTCTGCGGCCAATACTACTGGCATAAAACCGGGCCAGGCATCGACGGCAATTTCCAAGGGTGGCAGTTCTGAGGCGGGGGGCTCGGAGGTTCCACAAGCCGTAATTATAAAGCTAAAAAAGAAGAGCGCGATAACTTGAAAATACCGATAGAGTTTCATCACTTCTCCTTCGAATTGGTGGAAAATTGATGTAGTTACGCTAAGCATATCATTAAAAAATTGTCAGTGCGCGGTGATTTTTGCCCCGATCGAGGTTTGCTCAAGCCCTTCTCACCGATCCTTAATTCCCCAATTTGTTCCAAGCTGGTACAATAGGTAAGACTATATTTATCATATATATCTATAATATTTCGGGAGTATAAATATGAAAATCGCGGATGTTCTTGCGACCAAAGGGGCTAATGTNNGACGAAGCCGGAAAAATTATTGGTATCCTCACCGAGCGCGATCTGATCCGCTATGCCGCCACTGAGCAGCCCACCTTTGCGGCTCCGGTTAGCGCCATCATGACGAAAAACATCATCGTGGGCGTGATGCAAGATGAAATCGATTCTGTGGCTCACACCATGACCGAAAAACGCTTTCGCCATTTACCCGTGGTGGAGGGGGGGCAACTGGTGGGTATCCTCACTATTGGAGATGTGGTCAAAGCCCAGCGTGATCGCTATGTGGGTGAAATCCACACCTTGCAAGTTCAAATTATTGCCGCCGAAGAGCAGGAGTAAATAAGCATGACACAACTGGGGACAGAATCTTCACCCGTGCGGGTTGCCGTGATTGGCGCAGGCCCGGCCGGGTTCTATACTGCTGAGCATTTGCTCAAGCAGAACCAATTTAACATCGAGGTCGATCTTTTTGACCGTCTGCCAACCCCTTATGGGCTGGTGCGTGGCGGGGTCGCTCCTGATCACCAAAAAATTAAATCAGTTACCAAGGCCTATGAAAAAATCGCGCAAAATCCCAGGCTTCGATATTTCGGTTTTGTTGAATTTGGCAAAGATATATCGCTGACCGATCTTGAAGGGCACTACCATCAAATCGTTTTTGCCACCGGGACCCAGGCTGGCAAATTGCTGAACATCCCTGGCGCGGAATTGGATGGCAGCCATGCCGCCTCTGATTTTGTAGCCTGGTACAACGGACATCCCGATTATCGGGATTTGAAGTTCGACCTCAACCGGGAGCGGGTTGCCGTGATTGGGGTGGGGAATGTGGCCCTGGATGTAGCCCGCATCCTGTGTCTGACCCCCGCAGAGTTGGGCCGCACCGATATTGCTGACTACGCCCTTGAAGCCCTCAGCCATAGCAGTATCAAAGAAGTTCACGTTTTAGGCCGCCGTGGTCCGGCCCAGGCAGCTTTTACCAGCCCTGAAATCAAAGAATTAGGCCAATTGGAAGATACTGCTGTTTTTGTGCCGCCTGATGAAGCGGAATTGGATCCCCTCAGCCAGGCAGATTTGGATCAACGCCACGATCAAGCCAGCCAGCGAAAAGTGGAATTGATTCAAGAATACGCGGGTCTGCCGCGGGATGGTAAATCTCGCCAGATTATTTTACGCTTCCTGGTTTCCCCCGAAGAAATCCTGGGAGATGCCTCCGGGCAGGTTGTTGCTATCCGGCTGGTGAAAAACACCCTCACGAAAACCGAAGCTGGCACCCTGCGGCCACAGGAAACCGATCAAAGCGAAGAAATTCCCGTGGAATTGGTTTTCCACTCCATTGGCTATCGCGGAGTTCCGTTGCCCGGGGTGCCATTCAACGAGCGCTGGGGGGTGATCCCCAACCAAAATGGGCGCATCCTCGATCCGCAGAAAAATGAGAGCCTTCCTGGTTTGTACACTGCGGGCTGGATCAAGCGCGGCCCCTCCGGTGTGATCGGCACCAACAAATTGGATGCCTCCGATACCGTCAAATGTATGCTTGCCGATTTAGAACAGGGCATTGCCATCAATCCCTCTAACCCCCAAACCGATGCTGCTGAAGAAATGATCCGCCAGCGCCAACCGGAATATATTGTCTTTGATGATTGGCTACATCTGGATCAAATCGAAGT
>DOTA01000045.1 GCA_003513015.1 Chloroflexota bacterium | reverse complement strand
GCCAAGCGGGGCGAACTTTGGCGAGATCGATAATTTGCACATCCACATCGAAATAGTGTTCGCTATCCACGCGGGTGATACCGCAGGATTTTTCGTGCTCGCGCCGCACACCGCGAAAACCATAACCCTCGGGGGTTTGCATATATTTTTTGAGCAGGTAATAGAGAAAATTTTCCTGGCTGGAGGGCACCTGGCTGGTTTGGATATCACGCCATTCGGTTTGCAGATCGAGATCGTCACTTTTTTCGAGGTAGTGCAGCAGAGTCTCACGGTTTTCGAGGGCAAAGCCCGAAATCAGGTTGACGAGGCTATGGGTGTTGCTGGAAACAAAATAAACCGGGCGGCTGCGCAAATCGGGGCAGGCTGCTTCGATGTGATCCCACCAGGAATGGGTGGCGCGGCGGTATTCGCTGAGAGAGCCATTGAGCAAACGGATGCGGAATTGCGGGCGAAAATTACGGATGTGGGTCAGATTGGCGGAAAATTGATCCCCCCAAACGCGGCGGAGACGCTCTAAATCATCCAGTGAAATCCGAAGGATTTCGGCCACTTGTTGACTTTTTTGAGGATCGCGAACCGCTTCGTCAAAATCCAGGTTTGGGGGCACAAACTGAATACGATTATGCAGTTTTTCCCATTCTATTTGCAAGGCCGTTAAGTTGGGGACGATATCATCAATATCCGATTGGCTGGAAATTACACAAGCCAGGGTGTTATTGCCATCGAAGAAGCAGCGGCGGCGGCGGGCCTGTGCGGAGACTTCGTGCCAGGATTCAATATCGGGGTAGCCGCCGCGCACGAAAACGGCCAGACTTTGCCCCATGACCACGGTGCGCACCTGATGAATACAATCCGGCAGCCGCAACAGGCTGTACAAAAAAGCCGACATGTCAGGGACTTCGTCCCGGGCGAGGGGGTGCAAGAGCGAATTCATCCCCGAATGGGCTTCTTCGAGGGTCAGGATTTGAACATCGGAAGAGGAGCGGAGCAGCGAGTAATAAGTGCGCAGGTAGAGTTCAACTTCTTCGGAGGCGGTGTGGGGGACGGTACGTTCCATGAGGGGATTATACTACGGGGTTAAGGCGGGGCGATGGAGGAAGGTTTTCAATGCTGCGTTTTACGGCGGATGGATCTTTCACGCCAGCGCAGGGTTACTACTCCCGCCAGGATCATGATACTGCCCAAAATTTGGGCCAGGGTGAAACGTTCGCCAATGAAAAGGTATGCAAGCACAGCAGTCATGGAGGGCTCAAGGGTGGCGATCAGATTAGAGACGCTGGCGGAGAGATATTGCAAACTGAGCGTGTAAAGGCCATAACCGCCCACCGAAGGGCCAAGTGCCAGCAAAATCAGCAGCAGCCAGCCTTTGGTTGAATCACCCAACCAGAGCAAACGGTTTAAAACTGATAAGTCTGTGGATGAATCAGGCAGCAAGTTGAAGAGCAACAAAAACATCGAGGCCACTACGAACGAGTAGAGCAAGGCCGTCCAAGAATTGATGGCGCGGTCGGCAGCTTTTTTACCGAATAAACTATAGGCCGTGAACCCAGCCCCGGAGAGCAGACCCACCAAAATGCCCAGGGGATTTAGCTGCCAAACCGAGAGGCGATAAGCATCCGCAACCAGAATACATCCCGCGAGACTCAGCCCAATCGCGGCGATTTTGCCCCATCCCAAGGGAGAGCGCAACATCCAGCGTTCATAGATCGCCGTAAATGCCGCAGAACTGTAGATCAAAACTGTGGATACCGCAGCCCCATTGAACTTGACGGAAATCGTCCACAGGCTGTTAAAAATTGCCAGAGTCAACCCATAGCTGAGCATAAACCAGAAATGGGAGCGATCCAGTTGAAAGCCTTTACGATTTACAAGGAAAAACAATCCACCTAATGATAAAGCCACAAAAAAATCGCGCCAGAAAGCCACCACCATCGGGGGCATCCCATAAACCTGGTTCAAAACGCGGATAAAGATTGCCGTGGTAGACCAAATCGCGGTGCCCACCACTGCGATTAGATAACCTTTTGTAGTAGAATTTTGGGGAAGTGTTGGGAATTTTTTCATGCAGGTGATCAAGAACCTCCCAAAAGATAGGAGGCCGATTCTACTGTATAATAAACCAAACGGGGCATTTGAATATGCCGAAAACATTCTGAACCCAGCACCGCGCAGATGCCTGTATGATCACACCATCACAACTCATTCGAATACTTTTGGTAGAAGATGATGAATACGATCGCTTTGCATTTTTCCGCGCAGTTGAACGTCAGGGATTGTCTTACGAAGTGACTTCTGCCGAAACGGTAATGGCCGCGAGGGAGATTCTAGCGACCCAAACCTTTGACATTGCCATCGTGGATTTTAATATCGGGCCTGACACGGCTTTTGCCTTATTCGATGTACTCCAGGGAATGCCTTTCATTATTGCCACCGGCGCAGGCGACCAGGAATTGGCCGTAGAAGCCATGAAAAAGGGGGCCTACGATTATCTCGTCAAAGATATGCAAGGTGAGTATTTAAAAGCCCTGGATATCACCATCCAAAATGTGCTGCAACGCTACCTGACGGAGATTGCGCTGCGCGATTATCACGAGAATCTTGAAATTCAGGTAAAAGCCCGTACCCAAGAACTCACCAAATCCAATGAACAACTGCTATACGAAATTAACGAGCGCAAACAAGCCGAAGAAATGATCCATCTCCAGGCGTCCGCGCTGGCCGCCGCCGACAACGGCATTATGATTACCAATATCGAGGGAAAGATCATTTGGGCAAACCCGGCCATGTGCCAGATCATTGGCAAAAGCGTTGAAGAGATGATTGGTCAACTCGCCACGGGAATTCTCTTTTACCGGCAAAAAGATAAACTGATCCCTGATATTATCCAATCGATCAAAACGCACAAAAGATGGGCGAATGAAATCAGTAACACCCGGCCGGATGGCATTTACTACACCATCTCGGTGAGCGGCACCCCGGTCCTTAACGAAAATGGTGAGATTACGCACCTGACCTTCATCCTGCACGATATCACCGAGCGCGTGAAAACACAGCAAATGCTCGAATATATGGTCAGCCACGATAACCTGACAAGTTTGCCAAATCGGTTACTATTTCAGGATCGAGCGAACCACGCCATCGCCAATGCCCGCCGCAACATGAGCAAACTGGCAATCTTATTTTTAGACCTGGACGATTTCAAAGCTGTCAATGATGCTTTTTCGCATTCACAAGGGGACGATTTACTAGTACGCATTTCGAACAAATTGACAAGTTGCCTGCGTGAAAACGATACCGCGGCGCGTTTCGGCGGGGATGAATTTGTGGTTATGCTCGAAAATATCACCCACCCCGAAGATATTGCCCAGGTTGCCGAAAAACTCACCTATGAAATTTCCAGGCCAGTTACGATCCAGGGCAGCCCATACTCCCTGAGCGTCAGTATCGGCATCAGCATCTACCCCAACGATGGCAGCCAGATCGACCAAATCATCCAAAATGCCGATGCGGCCATGTATCGAGCCAAATTGCGCGGGAAGAACACCTACCAATTCTACACACCGGATATGACCCGGGATGTGATGGAACGCCTTCGCATCATCACGCAGATCAGAGAAGCCCTCACGAATGACACCTTAGAACTTTATTACCAGCCCCAGGTGGATGCCCGCACCGGAGAAATCATCGGCGTGGAAGCCTTGCTCCGTTTTTTTACCCCGGAAAACATCAGTATTTCACCTGCGGTCTTCATCCCTATCACCGAAAAAGCCGGCATGAGTCACGAAATCGGCGAATGGGTGTTAGAAAAAGCCTGTGCTCAAAATCGGATGCTCATCAATCAAGGTTTCAACATCAGGCTCTCTGTCAATATCGCCAGCCGCCAGCTTAACCACCCTGAGTTAGTCGCAACCATATCCCGGGTGCTAAAAAAATCAAACCTCGACCCGCACATGTTGCAGTTAGAAATCACCGAAAACAGTATGTTCGAAGATATCGATTCCGCCATCGATGTTTTGAAACAACTAAAAAAATTGGGGATAAAAATCGCCATCGACGATTTTGGAACCGGGTATTCATCGCTGGGGTATCTGACTCAATTAGAGTTGGATACCATTAAAATTGATAAATCCTTCGCCCACAACATCAACATAGACGATAACCGCAAAGCGGTCGTGCGTGGCATGGTGGCGATTGCCCAGGCCCTCAATGTGGAAATCGTGGTCGAAGGGGTCGAAACCAAAGAGCAACTGATCTTCTTCTCAAATTTGGGGTGCCACATCATCCAGGGGTTTTATTTCAGTCCCGCGGTTCCCACTTCTATTCTCCCCCAATTATTGGTAAATCAATTCCAGCCTACGTAGCCGATGGCGTGGCTTTTGGCGAGCGTTTTTCGGCCAGATACACACCTACCAAAATCGCCAACCCGCCAACGATGAGCGCCGATGTGATGGCTTCGCCCAAAATCCAAAATGCGGCCAAACTGGCAATCAACGGCTCGATATTTTGAATCGCCGATAAGCGCGAGGCTGGAGCTAATTTCAAGGCGTGACTATAGAGCAAATAAGTTACCGCGGTGCTGAAAATTCCCAC
>DOTA01000497.1 GCA_003513015.1 Chloroflexota bacterium | reverse complement strand
ACCTGCAGGGCAGGGAACATAGATTGGGGTGTTTACTACTTGTTCAACCTGTTCATACTCAAAAAGATCGGGCTTGGCCAGGGCGCGGGTTACCCGGATCAGGCTTTCCTGGCGGGTTTCGCTGCGCAACTCTTCCAGATCCACTTTTGTGATCTGAAAACCGTAGGCAATCACAACCATAAATAAAAAGGCGAGCAGGCCAACTTTTAAAGAACTCGAGATAGATGCTTTTTTATTGTTTTTCATGGCTGCTCCGTTCTATCCAACTCGCTCTGCGTCGCGGCCGTAAATTTCTTTAAATTTGTTATCGTCAATATCTTTAGGATCACCCTCGAAGACCAGTTTACCTTCATTCAGGGCAACAACCCGGTCCGCGTAGCGGTGGACCAAATCCAGAAAGTGCAAGCTGCAAAGCACGGTTACACCATCGTTTTTATTGATGTCTTCCAGGTGGCTCATGATACTGTGAGCCAATACAGGGTCAAGGCTGGCAACCGGTTCATCGGCCAGGATCATTTCGGGGTCTTGCATAAGGGCTCGCGCAATGCCAACACGTTGTTGTTGTCCGCCACTAAGCTCATCGGCGCGCTGGTATGCTTTTTCAGCGATGCCTACCCGGTTTAATTGCTGGATGGCCTTTTCCAGATCATCTTTTGGGAAGCGATTCATCAAGCTCCAGGCAGGATTTACATAGCCCAACCGTCCGGCGAGCACATTGGTGATGACTTTGGAACGATGCACCAGGTTGAAGTGTTGGAAAACCATCCCGATTCTACGGCGGATACGGCGCATTTCGTCTTGCGAGGCTTTGGTGATATCTTCACCGTTCCAGAGAATTTGTCCATCGGTGGGTTCGATCAAACGATTGATGCAGCGCAGCAATGTGGATTTCCCCGATCCGCTCAAGCCAATCACTGCCAGGAACTGTCCGTCTGGCACGTCAAAACTTACATTGTCTAGGGCCTTTACCCCACCATCGTAGATTTTGGTCAAATTTTTTATTTGAAGCATATTGTTAATTCCCGGAAAGTTGATTTCAACACATTACAGTGCCTAGCTTCATTCTGGATTTCTCTCTTGGGTTCTTCCCCCTCATCTGGTGAGAAATTTTGAAGTATACAATGAGATTATAATAGCAATTTGGGGCAGGGAATTTCCCTGCCCCAAATTTTTTCAATCAGTGTTTGGATTTACGGTTCGATGGTATAGCCAGTGGCAATGACCATGGCGCGAACGAGATCGTATTCTGCGTCCGTGGCAGTTTCAATGCCAGACCAATTATAGAAGTCGGCGCTACCGATAGATTGGCCCCAGGCATCGGTCTGGGAGAAGGCAATCAAAGCTTCGGCAATCTGAGCACGAATGTCTGCGGGGAACTCTGGGCCAAACGCCAGGGTGTCGTTCGGGATGGCTTCGGAGACTGCCAGAATGCGGACTTTCTGCACTACATCGGGAGCCTCGGTGCGGATGTTGGCACGAGCGTCGAGCACGCGCCAGCCGTCGCACAGCAGCTTCTTGCCTTCGGCGTCAGGAGCGCAGTTCGGGATCACTTCGGCGGGAACTTCGTACATATCATCGGTGACAATGCCAGCCTGGTAATCAGCCCAACTAAAGACAGGGGCGCCCTCTGGGGTCAGGGGAACACTGTAGAAGACGGTACCAAAGTCAACTTCGCCATTATATACAGCGGTAACAGTCTGGTTGTGTCCGCCGGTTTGAACCTGCTCACCAGGGGTAACGCCAGCTGCATCCAGTTCAACGGTGGGAACCATGTAGCCCGAGGTTGAGCCTTGGTCTCCATAGCCCCAGGTTGCGCCTTCGAGATCGGCCAGGGTTTGGAATGCGCTGTCGCGAGCGACAATGTACTCAGCCCAATAAACTGGGTAGCCATAGCGAATGGCTTTAAATTCGACATCTACGCCGCATAACTGGCTGGCAATCGCATAGCCCAGGCCAGGGATAAAGGCCATTGTGTCTGCGGGGGAAGCGCACATTTCTTCGATGGTGGCGGCATAGGAGGTCGGGACCGTTACTTCGAAAACCAAGCCGGTAGCTTCAGTCAAAGCATCGGCCATGACCTGACCACCACTCACGATGATGTTCGCATCAACCGAGGGAACGAAGAGAACTTTGATGGGATGATCCGCGGTACCCAGAGGTTCGGGCGGGAAGAGATCATCATAGGTTACACTGAAATCCGGGCCAAAATACTTGGCGTTGACAGTCTCAAGGAAGCCGTTCTGGGCAAGCTCCTTGATCGCGGCGTCGACTGGTTCAACCAGATCGCTGCCTTTCGGATAAATGAAACCGAGGAAATCACTCGACATCGAGGGGCCGACCAGCGTGAGGGCATCGGCATTCTCACCCAAGTAACCCTGGCCAGCAACCTCATCGATGATAACGGCATCAATATCACCAGCGATCAATGCCTGAACGGCAAAGGGGAATTGTTCGAAGGCTTGAATGCGGTCTTCGGGGAGATATGTTGCGGCGGTGGCGTAGTTGGTGGTGCCGGTTTGGGTACCCAGTTTGAGATCGGCATTGTTGACGATATCATCAATGCTCTTAATCCGGGTCTCATCCTTGCGGACTAGCAGGCGTTGTTCAATCGCAACATACCCGGTTGAAAAGTCTACAATCTCTGCGCGGTCGGAGGTAATGGTGATACCGTCGGCGGCAGCATCGAATTGACCATCGGCCACGGCCTGGATCATGCCTTCCCAGGCGGCTTCAACATACGTGGGTGTGCAGTTGATTAAGGCGCAAATTTCATTCCATACATCATAATCCCAACCAGATGGTTCGCCGGTTGCAGGGTCGATGTAGTTGAAGGGTAGGTAAGCGTTTTCGACTGCAATCGTAATTGCGCGCCCGCCCAGATCGGGAAGCCCCATTTCCGCGGGTGCTTCCGCAGTGGGTTCTTCTGCTACAGGTGCTTCAGCCGTAGGCTTTTCGGCCATCGGCGCTTCCGTAGCTGGCGCCTCGGTTGCGGTTCCACCACAAGCAGCCAGAACCAGGGCACCTAGAACAATTAATACAAATAGAGCAATAACCTTTTTCATATCTTCAACTTCTCCTTAGGTTCGAAAATTTTTAGTGATTTGCCGATTCACTAACACTGAGTTTAAGGATAGACGATCTTTTACGAATCGGCAAGAGGAAGTTGGTTAGTTTTTAGAACAATTTTACGTTTTTTTGGGATTTTTTTGCGAAATCGGTAACCATTAAAGCGTTGAGTCTGAGCTTCGAGATACGAAAATTTCCCTAAGCCGGGTATCTACTGCTCTACCTATGTGAGAATGTGTTAAAATTCACGGGAATTCTCACTGGCGTAAAGAGGTACAAAAATGATAGATTCAGATACCAACCCCAAAGATTTTATCCGTGAAGCGATTGATGAAGACCTGGCTTCGGGCCGTTTCAACCGCGTGCACACGCGTTTCCCGCCTGAACCGAACGGCTATCTGCACATTGGTCACGCCAAGGCCATCATCATCGATTATGGCATCGCCGAAGATTATGGCGGTAAATATAACCTGCGCTTCGACGACACCAACCCAGTCAAAGAAGAAACCGAATATGTAGATGCGCAAATGGAGGATATTCGCTGGCTGGGTTTCGATTGGG
>DOTA01000211.1 GCA_003513015.1 Chloroflexota bacterium | reverse complement strand
CAAATTGTGCTCGAAACCTACTTCCCCAAAGAGCGCTACGCATGGTATCAAATCCCTACTTCCACCATCCAATTTGATTTCAACGCCTTTCCGCTGCTGGCGGGCGATTTTCTCTACCTGTATGCCGGGAATTACGGCGGCACTTTTGAACACATGATCGTGGTCACGCGCGTCGATGAAACCGGGCGCGCCTACACCGTCACCAATTTGCATACCGAAGAAGGCTTCGTCATCCGCGAACTGATGCTCTACGATCCGGCTCANNCACGCTGAACTTGTTGAAGCGTGCCACAAACGCATCCTCACCTGCACTTGCGTGCGGGGCAAGTGTCAACGCGGTTCAGGATGCTGATTACCCTGAATTCGTGATCTACTGAATTTGACCACCCAACTATCCTATGAAACTAAATGTTGCCCTTGCTCAAATCAACACCTACCTCGGCGATCCCCAGGCCAACCTTGAAAAACACCTGGCCTACGCCAAACAAGCCAGCGATTCAGGGGCCGATCTGCTGATCTTTCCCGAACTTTCGCTCACCGGCTATGCCCTGCAAGATTTAGCCTCCGCGGTGGCCCATCGCCCGGCCTCAGATGATCCCATTTTTCAACCTTTACTCAAAGCCAGCAAAAAGCTCGATCTGGTGGTCGGCTTTGTGGATGAAGACAGCCGCCATCGCTTTTTCATCGCCGCGGCCTACCTTTCGGATGGCGAAGTGCGCCACGTTCACCACAAAGTCTATCTGCCCACCTATGGTTTGTTCGATGAAGGCCGCTTTTTCGCCTGGGGCGATGCCATCCGAGCCTTCGATACCCGTTTCGGGCGGGTGGGCATTGCCATCTGTGAAGATTTCTGGCATGCCTCACCCCCCTACCTGCTCTGGCTAGATGGCGCTGATTTGCTGATATTCACCTCCGCCTCACCGGGGCGCGGCATCAGCGATGAAGGCAAGCTCGAATCGGCCCGGTGGGTGGAGCGCATCAACCAGGCCTACGCCAGCCTCTTCACCACCTTTGTGGCGCATGCCAACCGCGTGGGCTTCGAAGATGGCCTCAACTTCTGGGGCGGCGCTACCGTTTTCGACCCCAACGGGCAATTGTTAGTACAAGGCCCCTACCACGAAGAAGCACTGGTGCAAACCGAAATCGACCTCAACCAACTTCACCGCACGCGGGCCCGCCTGCCGCTGTTGCGCGACGAACGCACCAATCTCGTAGAACGCGAATTATCCCGCATCATCAGTGCTGGTAAATAGGCACTCCCCATTATGAACGATTTGACGATTAACACCCAACTGGCAACGAAGATATTAACCGGATTCATCCGCAACGAGATCACGCGCGCCGGATTCAGCCGAGGAGTGATCGGCCTCTCCGGGGGGATTGACTCGGCCTTGAGTTGTTACCTGGCCGCACAGGCCCTCGGCCCGGAGAATGTTCTCGCCATTCGTATGCCCTACGCCAGCTCCTCGCCCGATTCGCTGGCAGATGCCCAGGCCGTCATTGAAGCCCTCGGCGTGCCATCCCTGACGGTGCCGATCACCGCAATGGTNNCTTTACGATCAATCCGAGGCGTTTGGCGGGCTGGTGGTGGGGACGGGCAACAAAACCGAGATACTCTTAGGGTACAGCACCCTCTACGGGGATTCAGCCTGCGCCCTGAACCCCATTGGGGACCTGTACAAAACCCAGGTGCGGCAAATCTCCCGCGAGATCGGCGTGCCCTCTCAAATCGTGGATAAGCCCCCTTCCGCCGACCTGTGGGCCGGGCAAACCGATGAAGCTGAATTGGGCTTCACGTATGAAGAAGTCGACAAATTGCTTTATCTACTGGTTGATCAGCGCTACCGCCCGGAGGATTTGGTGGAGGCGGGCTTTTCGGAGAAGTTCGTGCGCACGGTAATCGAGCGCGTGCGCCGCAACCAATTCAAGCGCGTGCTGCCGCCCATCGCCAAACTGACCAACCGCACCGTAGGCTATGATTTTCTGTATTTGCGGGANNTGGCCCGGTTCGGGGCGGCGATATTCGAATTTGGCGGCATCCGCAGGGTTGTAATCCACCGGCTCCTCGTAGGTGGTCACGTAGCCCTCGTAATTCCGCAAAATGATCTTGTGATCCGACATGCTCAACAGGTAATTAGGCATCACCGGGATTTTGCCGCCCCCGCCGGGTGCGTCGATGATGTATTGATGCACCGCATACCCTGAAGTGTGGCCGCGCAGTCCTTCCATGATTTCGATACCTTTGGCAATCGGTGTGCGGAAGTGCCCGGCCCCTTCGACCAGATCGCACTGATAAAGGTAGTAAGGCCGCACCCGGATGCGCACCAAATCTTGCACCAGTTGGCGCTGAAGATGCACGTTATCGTTGACTCCGGCCATCAGCACAGCCTGATTCCCCAGGGGAATACCCGCGCGGGTGAGCTTATCGCAGGCCTCGGCCAGTTCAGCGCTGATTTCATTGGGGGTGTTGACGTGGATGTTAAGCCACAGCGGATGATATTTTTGCAGCATGTCGGTGAGTTCATTGGTGATGCGCATGGGCATAAAAACCGGCACNNCCGCCGGAGAGCAGCACATCGCGCACTTGCGGCGTATTCTTGAGGTATTCGATCTGCAAATCGAATTCGGATTGCGAAAAGGTCTGCGAGGGATCGCCCACAATGCGCGAGCGCGTGCAATAGCGGCAATAGGAGGCACATTGGGTGGTCACCAACATCAGGACGCGGTCCGGGTAGCGATGCACCAGCCCCGGCACCGGGGAATGGGCATCTTCGGCCAGGGAATCTTCCATCATGGCGGTAAAAGATTTGAGTTCCGGGGCAGTCGGGATGATCTGCTTGCGGATGGGGTCTGCAGGATTATCGGGATCAATCAGCGAAACAAAGTAGGGGGTCACATCCACCCGGAACAGGCCGGGGGAGGAAAGAGCTTCTTTTTCGCTGGCGGTCAGCGGAAAAATATGTTCAAAATCTTCAATGTTGTTCAGCCGATTGCTGAGTTGCCAGCGCCAATTGTTCCATTGTTCGTCAGGGATGTCAGCGTAAAAAGATGCACGTTTGGAGGGGAAAGGGGTATTTGCCATTGGTTTCCTCTACTAGGGGTTAGAAGTTAGGGGGGAGGGGCTATCAAGCAACAATGATCATTCCTCCCGCGGCGGANNGCAACCGAAAAGGGCACTTCCGCCGCAAAAAGACGGTGCCCGCCATCATCCTGAAGCGGTGCAATCCCAGCCAAACGGCTGCCCAGGATACGGCCATCTGTGGCAATCAACTCTACCAACAAAGGCTGGTCATCGGCGGTGCGCGCCAGGCCTGAAACCAACACAGAATCGCCCTGTACCAGCGATTTAATCATGGGTTGCTGAATATAAATCTCCTCGAGCAGATCACCAGCCGGGTACAAATCCGCCTGCCCTTCAGCCAGCAGCACCAAATCCACGGTTGAAAGGGCCTTGAGCCGCTCATAAACATCATTGACACTCACGGTCAGCCGGGCGGTTTCGGCCACGCCCACAATTTCAAAGTTTACACTGGCATTCAATTTTACGCGCGCCCCCGCAGGCGTTTCGGTGTAGATAAAAATCTGGCGATACAGCAGGCGGCCATCCTCGCCGGTCAACTCCACCCGGATACGGCCATCCTCGCCCGGCGCTACAAACGTGTACAACTCAATTGGTGAAACCACCTTCGAGAGTGCGCCAGGGTTAATAATCTGCACTGCCGCAAAGGGAATTTCATCGGGCAGGGGCGGTGTGGGTGTGGGCGTGATGCTGGGCGTGTTCGTAGGCGTGTTCGTGCGCGTAGGAGTGGCAGTCTTCGTGGGTGTTGCTGAATGAGTAGGTGTGAGCGTGATGGTGGCCGTACCCGTCAACGTGGGTGTGCGCGTCGGCAAAGATGTACGCGAGGCCGTTGGGGAGGGTCCCACAGTGGTGGGAAGTACGGTCTTTGTGAGCGTGGAAGAGGGCGTAATCGTGAAAGTAGGCTGGGCCGCCGCCGTTTGCGAAGCCAGGGCCTCGGAGGTTTGGGCAATCACTGTGGGTAAGTGTTCTTCCGGGATTAATGTGGGAAGCTGAGCCATCTGCTGGTTGAAGGCGCAACCACTGAGCAGCCAAATCCCCCATAATATCAGCCCCAAGGCCCCCCAATCCCTAGGCCGCCAGCCTAAGGGGGCTAATCTCCGGGGAATCTCATCCATTCGCAGCGGTATATTTTTCGATCAGCGCCAACAAATCATCGGGACGTACAGGCTTGCTGCGGAACTCCTGCGCGCCTGCGGCAATGGCCCCATCGGCAAAGGCTTCTGGGCTGGCAGAAACCATCACCGCTGGCAAATGCGCTGTTAAAGGATTTTTGCGCAGCTTGCGCAGCAAATCGAAGCCGTGCATATCGGGCATGTTCATGTCCAGCACCATCATATCGGGTGATTCTTGCACGGCAACTTCCAGCGCATCCCCGCCGTTGGCAGCTAACAAAACTTCATGCCCAAAATAGCTGATGATGGTGCTGTAAGTTTCCAGGGTAAGGGGGTCGTCGTCGACAAAAAGAATACGGGCCATTTTTTCTTCCGGGATTGGTTTTCTCAGGGTGGGAAGATTCTACCATGAAGGGGGGTTCACCGCGAGAATTTGGGAGTGGTTGCCGTTTTCAGGGCGCGGAGGCACCTTCAGGACCGGTTTCGTTAAAGCAGACCTGCCAGGCTTTGAATCACCTGTCAGGTCTGTCGCTAATCAGAGAAAGCACACTGAGCCTTTTGGAGTGTGCGGTCTTCGACAAGCTCAGACCGCGGTTTCTTGCAAAATTCTACAATCCGTAAATTTGCCCGTACTTTTGTTGGAGGTAGCGCACATAAGGCGCAGAATCGATCTTAGAGCCGGTGACGCGCTCGACCAATTCCTGCGGCTCGTATTTTTTGCCGTACTGATGCACGTTGCTAACCAGCCAGGCCAGCAGATCTCCAAACTGCCCGGCGCGGATTTGATCGGCCAGGTTGGGCATGTCGGCGTTCATCTTCTCCCACAGTTGCACCGAAATCAGGTTACCCAGCGCGTAGGTGGAGAAGTAACCGATCATGCCGCCCGACCAGTGCACATCTTGCAGCACGCCGAGAGCGTTGTTGGGCGGGGTGATGCCCAGGTATTCTTCAAATTTGGCGTTCCAGGCCTCGGGCAAATCTTTGACGGCCACGGTACCTTCCATCAGGGCAATTTCGAGTTCCAGGCGCAGCATGATGTGCAGGTTGTAAGTGGCCTCATCGGCCTCCACGCGGATCAGGGAGGGGGCAACTTTGTTGATGCCCTTGTAGAAGGTTTGCAGATCGACATTACCCAGTTGCGCGGGGAAAGTTTCTTGCAGACCGGGGTAAAAGTGCTCCCAGAAAGGCAGCGAGCGCCCAAGCAGGTTTTCGAACATACGCGACTGCGATTCGTGCACGGCCAGCGAAGCGCCGCCCGCCAGCGGGGTGCGTTCGTATTTGGGGGCGCTGCCCAACTCATAGAGGCCATGCCCGCACTCGTGCAGGGTACCAAAGAGGGCCGTGCCAATGTAGTTGGGATCCACGCGGGTAGTGATGCGCACATCGTCGCGAGCAAAGTTGATCGTGAAGGGGTGCGCCGATTTATCCTGACGGCCACGGTTCCAGTCATAACCGTATTTGGTGATGACATTCACGCCGAAATCCCACTGTTTTTGCTCATCGTAGGCCAGATGCAAGAAGGATGCATCCACCTGGGGTTGATCGGCAATCGCCTGAATCAATTCAACTTGCTGGGGGCGCAGCGACTCAAAGATTCCTCTGACCTGGGCGGTTTTCATCCCCGGCTCGAATTGATCGAGCAACACATCGTAAGGGTGATCGTAGGGTTCGAAATAGCCCACAAATTGGTGCGCCAGAGCGACGATTTTTTCCAGGTGCGGCTGGAATTG